>CAYGGB010000067.1:0-5479 GCA_964349295.1 uncultured Candidatus Peribacteria bacterium
GGCAAGTGGGTGCAGGACAGCCAGTCGGGATACAAGGTCATCGGCCCGCGGGCGCTCAAACAGATCGATCTGCGCATGCGGGGCTTCGAATTCTGCACCGAGATCATCCGCGAGGCGGCCCAGCACAACTGGCGCATCGCGCAGGTGCCGGCAAAAGTGATGTATTCGGAATACACGCTGGCGAAGGGGCAGTCGTTTGGGAATGGGGTGAAGACAGCGATGAAGATTTTGCTCAGATCATTCTTGCGCTGAAAAAGGGTCCAGGCTTCAAAAGTCAGGTTCAGGGTCCTGCGCCCTGATCTCTGAATCCTGAATCCTTTACGCCTGAAATAGGTTAAACTACTATCCGCCCCATTATGACTCTCACTCCCTATCAAATCGTGACACCAGTCATCTCGCTGACAGCGATCCTGTACGCGTGGAACCTGGTGATGCGGCAGAAAAAAACCGTCTGGGAGGCGTGCTTTTGGACCGTCTTCTGGGGAGCGATCGCCGCAATCGCGATGTTCCCGCAGTTCCTCACGTATCTTTCGTCAGTCACGGGCATCGAAAACCGCGAGAACGCCGTGATCTTCACCTTCCTCGGCATTCTCTTCTTCATGATCTTCTACATGATCATCCGGCTGGAGGAACTGGAGCAACGCCACGCACGCATGGTGAGAGAGATTGCGCTGCGGGAGGCTGGTCTTACCGAGAAATTGAAAATTGAGAATTGAAAATTGAGAATATCGGAAGTTCTTCATGTCGCAGGCTTTCCTTTCCAATTTTTATTCTTAATTCTTAATTCGTAATTCTTTGCCCGCATGCGAACAATTCTCCTCATATCACCGTACTGGAAGGAGGAACACCGCTGGATGGTCAGTTCCTACAAGCTCGCGGAGTTGTGGCAGAGGTTGGGATATCGGGTGGTTGTGGCTTGTATGGGGCGGACGGAGGATTCCAACGATGCCAAAGAGTCCAAGGACGTTCTTTCCGTTTCTCTGACAATCTATCGAAAGAAAGATTATTTCCTGTCAGATCCGTGGAACTACGGCATCGCGTTTGGATTCACGGGAATGGTGAAAAAGATCATCCGCGACGAGAAACCGGACATCATCGTCTGCAACAAGATCCTGTTCTGGTCATCGCTCTCGGTGATCGCCCTGCGACTGACCGGACGCCGCGTGATTCTGCTGACCGACGCGCTCGTGGGTATCACGTGGTGGCCGCGCGGAAGGATTCCGAAGATCGGCGCAGCGATCTACGCCTGGACGCTCGGCTGGCTGATCATGGCATGCGCGGAGAAGATCGTTTTCTTCCATCCGCAGCCAGACGTGATTTTGCGGAAGATGGGAGTACAGGGGAAGTCACAGGTGATTCCGACGGGTATCGACGTTTCGAATTACGGATTTCGGATTTCGGAAACACTTTCCGCAATGCGCAATGCGCAATCCGCAATCATCACCTATATCGGCCGCCTCGAATCCGTGAAGGGCGTCGATGATTTTTTGGCCGCCGCCGTTCCGCTGAAACAGCAATTCCCCGACGTCACCATCCAGGTTGTCGGCTGGTATAAAGAGGACCATCCGCTCGTGGCGCGGTATAAAGATCAGGTGACGTTCACAGGATTACGGAAAGACATCCCCGAAATCCTGTCCGCGACGGATATTTTCGTACTCCCCAGTCACAGCGAAGGCCTGAGCAATGCCCTGATGGAAGCGATGGCCAGTGGGTGCGCGTGCGTGGCGAGCGACGTGGGAGGCAATGCGTATCTGATCCAGAACGGAATTTCTGGATTCCTGTTCCCCGCAGGAGACCGCGAAGCACTCGCGGCACATCTGCGCCGGCTGATGGAGGATCCGGCGAAACGGAAAATGATGGGGGCAGGCGCGCGAAAAAGAATCGAGGAACGATTCGGCTGGGATGTGGTTGGCAGACTGTACAATGGACTGTTTTCCAGTCAATGAATCCATGAAGCGGAGAGGAAATATGCTGTATAGTGGTTTTCATATGAAAAAACTTTTCGCTTCCGCCGTACTTCTGAGCCTCACTCTCTGCGCATGCGCCGGCAACGATGCCTGGCCCGTCTACAACGATGATGAGATGAAATTCGCAATCGCCTATCCGAAAGGATTCACGACAGAAAAAGTCCGGCAGGATCTGAGTCTGGATGCCACAGGCTCCAAAGTTTCCGTTCCCTTCGTCCATATCCGGGACGGAAAACCGGGCGGGAACAGTATCCGGATCTCCCGCACGGACGACATGGCCATTCTCCCCTATCTGCAATCCGAGAAGCCGTTCTTTGGCCGCAAAACGATCAGCGGGCTCGATTTCCAGCAGTTTGAGCTGGCCGGCTCGTTTGGTTTCGTGACGGGGAAAAACAGATATTTTTACATTTTCCAGTCCGCACAGGGGCCGGATAATCCGCTTCTCGAAAAAATGCTGCGGAGTCTTGTGATACGGTAGTTTCATGAAGCGAGTCATCATCCTCTCCGCCTTTATCTCCCCTTTTCGCAGTGGAGCCGAAGCCTGCGCCGAAGAAGTCGCCCTGCGTCTGTCGGATCGTTTCGATATCACCATCATCACGGCAAAATTGCGTCCTGATCTTCCTCGACAAGACTATCTCCGTCCCAACCCCAACCTCAACCCAAACCCTAGCCCTAGAATTATCCGCGTCGGCCTCGGCTGCTCCTTCGACAAATGGCTCTATCCCTTCCTCGCGCCTTTCGCTGCCCGCAAACTCAGGCCGGATGTGATCCATGCCGTCCTCGAGTCCTTCGCCGGCGTCGCACTGCACGCCTGCACAATGATCGTTCCGCGCGCGAAGCAGATTCTGACACTGCAGACAACAAACCGGAATTTCCTGCGCCGTCATATTCTGCGGACACCGGATGTTGTGACCGCCATCAGCAGCGTTCTTGCAGATCAGGCAGCCAAACTGGGACGAACTGATGTCACCGTGATCCCCAACGGCATCAACTATGCGGAGATCCGGAAGGCATGTGACGGGGTCCTGAAAATCCCCGGCCGGATTTTGTTTGTGGGACGACTGGAAAAAATGAAGGGCGTTGATACGCTGCTCAAAGCAATCGCGCTAGTCTCCCCCTCTCCGCGCGGCGCGGAGAGGGGGCCGGGGGGTGAGGTACACATCGTGGGCGACGGTTCCCTCCGCGCCTCTCTCGAGCGTCAGGCACATGATCTGGGCGTGACCGACCGCGTCACCTTCACCGGCCGCCTGGACGGACCTGCACTGCTGCGCGAATACGCCGAGGCTGACATCTTCTGCGGCCTTTCGCGATCCGAAGCGATGGGCAACGTTTTCCTGGAGGCCCAAGCTGCCGGGTGCGCGGTGCTGGCGACCGAAATCGGCGGTATTCCGGAGATCATCCGAGACGGCTACTCGGGAATTCTGACGGAACCGGACAATCCGGAACTGACCGCAGACGTGCTCACAAAGTTCCTCACCGATGACAAATGGCGCAGGAAATTCCAAGCGGAAGCAATCTCATGGGCGAAAGGATTTGATTGGGATGGGATTGCGGAGAAATATGCGGAACTCTACTGAGCTCATGCATTTTTCCTGTCCCGCGCAATCATCGCCGCTTTCAGCAGACTGTCGAATGTTCCAGCATCGATCCACTCATCTTTCAGAATCGACGCGGTCAACTCACCCTGTTCCAGAAACCAGCGATTCACATCCGTAATCTCGAGCTCACCACGATCGGACGGTTTTAGTTTCGAGATGACATCAAAGCACCGGTTGTCATACACATAGCATCCCGTCACGGCAAGATTGCTCTTTGGTTTCTTCGGCTTCTCTTCAATCGAAACAACCTCACATTTTCCATTTATCTCCGCTACACCAAATCTCTCCGGATCCTCCACCTCCTTCAAAAAAACATGTCCCCCTTTTTTGAACTCCCGGATCGCCGGGGAGAGATTATCGAAATAAATATTATCACCGAGCAGTGCACAGACACTGTCACCGTCGGCAAATTCCTCCGCCATCCCGAGTGCTTGTGCAATTCCGGACGGCTTATCCTGGACTCGGTACGTGAACTTGCACGAAAACCGCGCACCACTGCCGAGATAACTGGCCATCTGATCAATATGTTCATTGCCTGAAATGATGATCACGTCCTGGATCCCCGCATCAACGAGTTTCTGGAGGGGATATTCGACCAGAGGCCGGTCGTACACCGGGAGAAGGCTTTTATTCGTGATCTCTGTCAAAGGACGAAGCCTGGTGCCCGATCCGCCGCAGATGAGGACTCCTTTCATAGGCAAAGAATACCCTAATTCATCCCCACCCCCCTAACCCAAAACCTAACCCCACCCCTAGCCCTAGCCCTATCACTAGCCCTATACTCCCCCCATGCAGCGCACCCTCATCCTCCTCAAGCCCGACACCGTCGAAAAGAAGTTTGTCGGCAAAGTGATCTCACGGTTTGAAGAAGCCGGATTCAGAATCCGCGGCTGCAAGATGATCCACCTGGACCCCAAACTGTTGCGCGAACACTACGCGCACATCGCCGAGAAGCCGTTCTATCCCGAAGTCGAAACGTTCATGAGTTCGGTGCCGGTGATCGCGCTGGTTTTGGAAGGCGATGACATTGTTGCGAAAATGCGCGACATGCTCGGCGTCACCGACAGCCGCAAGGCTGCAGCGGGAACGCTCCGCGCAGAATTCGGCGTCGATCAGATGGTCAACGTTGCACACGCGAGCGACAGTCCGGAGACCGCTGAGGTAGAAGTGAAAAGATTCTTCACAAAAGAAGAACTGTTCACCTACTAAGGTATGTCCCGCTGGCTTCTCCTGCTGGCATGCGTCTATGTCGCGATTTTTGCGATGCTCCTGCCGACGCGACTGGCGGATCCTTTGACGCAGACGTTCGGGAATGACGCGGCGGCGTACAACACCGGTGCGATTCATCTCGCGACGGAGAACTACTATTCACCGGACGGCATCGTGCCCGCCGTGGAACGGGAACCGGGGTACAGCTTTTTCCTGAGCCTGATCTACCGCACCTTTGGACTCGAAAACCGTCCCGCGATCTTCATCATTCAGGGTCTTCTGCACCTGCTCGGCGTCCTGTATTTCACACGCGAGCTGCGGAAAGTGACATCGGTAACCGCTGCAACCATCACCGCGGGCTTCCTGCTGCTTATGCCATCGGTCTTTCATATCGTCTTCGCCGCATATCGCGAAAGTTTCGCGCTCTCCCTGTCACTCTTCTTCGCCGGACTCTTCCTCTCGATGCGATCACAACCGTCATGGGCGAAGGCCGGTCTGATGGGCGTACTGTTTTCGTGGATGCTCCTGACGCATATCCCCTATCTCTTCTTCCCGCTCGCATGGTCCATCCCGGTTTCCATAGTCTCGTCGCTCGTCTTCCTCGGCCTGCTCGGGTATGTGCACGCCCGCATGTCGAAAGTGTCTTCTGCTCCGCGCGTGCTGCGCATGGTGATCGGGGAGTCTTCGCGGCTCATCGGCCTCGGG
>CAYGGB010000068.1:0-5326 GCA_964349295.1 uncultured Candidatus Peribacteria bacterium
ATAGATCCGTTCCCGGGTCACAAGGCTGCGGGTGATGCCGATCATGAGCAGTGCGATTGCCGTGCCGATGATCGCGTACTGAAAATTGTCTGCGCCGCCCTGAAAGACGAAATAGGGGATCAGCGGAACGGACCCAAAGATCATGAATCCCAGAAAAGTGGCCAGTCCGTGGAACAGCGCACCATCGGCCGGACGTTCGGTCATGCCATGTTCCTCTTTCATCATCGTATCCACCCATACCGCTTTGTCGCGCGTGATGATCGCGACGACGCGTTCGAGATCGTCCCCGCTGAAGCCTTTCGCACGGTATGCTTCGCGCACCTCTTCACGCTCGATCTCGGGATCGGTTTTTATCTCCTGCATCTCCTCTTTATACAGCCTCTGATACTGGTCGCGCTCGTTGCGGATGGAGAGGAACGATCCTGCGCCCATCGAGACCGCGTCGGCCAGAAGGTTTGCCATGCCAAGGATGATCACCACCCCCCACGAAAGCCCCGCTCCCGCCGTTCCGGCCACCACCGCAAACGTCGTCACGATCCCGTCATGCGCGCCGTAGACGATATCGTGGATCCAGGGGCCGAGAGGGCTGCCGTGGAGCTCGGAGGCACGGTGCTGTTCCAATTCTTTCGTAAGATCACGCATAGAGTCAGTGTATCAGACCATACATAGGGCTTGGGCTGGGGTTCGGGTTTGGTTTAGGGTTTGGTTTTGTCCTAATCCCAGCCCTAGCCCCAACCCCAGCCCTGACCCTATACTCGTCTCATGCGCCTCTCCCAGCTTTTCACGAAAACCTCTAAGGAATCGACCTCCGATGCCGAAAGCAAGAATGCCGATCTGCTGATCCGTGCAGGATTCGTCCATAAAACGATGGCTGGCGTGTATTCGTTCCTTCCCCTGGGACTGCGCGTGCTCTGGAAAATCGAGCGGATTCTGCGCGAGGAAATGGACAAGATCGGTTCTGAGATTCTGATGCCGCTGATAACGCCGACGGCGAACTGGGAAACCACCGGACGTATCGAAAGTCTCGGCGTGCTGTTTCAGGCAACGCCCGCCAATGCCGTCTCGCTCCGCAATCACGACACGCGGTACATCCTGACACCCACGCACGAAGACATCGTCACGCCGCTCGTGCAGTCGTTCGTGAAAAGCTACAAAGATCTGCCCTGCGCCACCTATCACATCCAGACGAAGTTCCGCAACGAGCCGCGCGCCAAGTCGGGTCTGCTCCGCGGCCGCGAATTCCGCATGAAGGATCTCTACAGCTTTCACACGTCGGAAGAGGACATGATGGATTACTTCATGAACAAGGCGATTCCGGCCTACACGATCTTCTTCAAGCGTATCGGTCTTGGCGATCGCACGGTGATCGCGCTCGCATCGGGAGGGGATTTCAGCAAAGAACCGTCGCGTGAGTTCCAGACCCGCTGTGAGAACGGCGAGGATCTGATTTTCCAGGTGCCGGGAACCGAAACGTACTACAACCGCGAGCTCGCTCCCAGTACTGCGCCCGCGTGGAAGAACGAAACCGAAGAAGAACTTCCGCGCAAAGATGTTCTCGGCAAAGGCATTATCGGCGTTGGTGATCTCGCAAAATTCCTCGGCATCGCGCCGGAGCATACGACCAAGACGATGCTGTTCGAGAATGAGAAGGGTGAGGTGATCGCCGCAGCTGTCCGCGGAGGATACGACGTCCATGAGGACAAGCTCCGCGATGTTCTCGGTTGCACATCGCTCAAGCTGGCCACTGCTGAGACCGTCAAACGTGTGACGGGAGCGGAAGTCGGCTATGCGGGACCGATCGGATTGCCGAAAAACGTCCGAGTCGTGTGGGATGATTCGACCAAAGGTCGCAAAAACTTCGAGTGCGGCGCCAACAAGACCGATCACCACAGCATCAACGTCAATTTCGGACGCGATGTACCGGTACCGGAGGCGTTTTACGATATCAAAGTCGCCAAAGAAGGGGACATTCATCCCGGGAGCGGCAAGCCGTATGAGGTCTTCCGCGCATCCGAAGTCGGCAACGTCTTCACGCTCTACCGGAAATTCACCGATGCATTCAAATTCACGTTCCCCGACACCGACGGCACCGCGAAACCGGTGTACATGGGCTCCTACGGCATCGGCACCACGCGTGTTCTGGGAGTTCTTGCCGAGGTGTACAACGACGAGAAAGGTCTCTGCTGGCCTGATGTCGTTGCGCCCGCACGCGTGCACATCATCACGCTTGCGAAAACGAAAGAGGAAGAATCCTACGTCCAGGCCGAGGCGCTCTACGACAAATTACAGAGTGCAGGCATCGATTGCCTGTTCGACGACCGTCCCGGCCAGTCGGCGGGATCGAAACTCGCTGATGCCGATCTGATTGGTGTTCCAGTGCGTGTCCTGATTTCCGCAAAAACCATCGAGAAAGGACAATTGGAAGTGAAAGACCGGAAGACGGGTGAGGTTTCGATGATTTCACGGGATGCGTTCATCTCGAGATATCTTCCGTCGTAATCTTTATCCCCGCAGGCAGAATGCCTGCGCTGGTTACCATTTATTTCTATGCTCAAAGAATTCCGGGACTTCGCGATGCGGGGCAATGTCATGGATCTTGCGGTGGGTGTCATCATCGGCGGCGCATTCGGCAAGATCGTCACGTCGCTCGTCAACGATATCATCATGCCGTCGATGGGCTTGCTTCTGGGACGCGTGAATTTCTCGGGATTGGCGCTCGAAATAGGCGGTTCGAAAATTGCGTACGGAGCGTTCCTTCAGGCTGTTCTGGATTTCGTGATCGTCGCGTTCTGCATCTTTATCATCGTGCAGCAGATCCAGCGGTTCCGGAAAAAGAAACCGCAGGCCCCGGCAGCGATTCCCGATGACGTACGGCTGCTGACGGAAATTCGGGATGAGTTGCGGAAAGGTGGCCCTCTCCCCTAGCCCCTAAGGGGGATGTGGGTTGTTTTGTGGTTGTCAGGCCTGTTCTGTGTTCTTCCGCCGCTGATATTCCACGAGACAATTGCCGATACTGGAGCAGACCTGCTGGGCATTGGGGATAAATTTGAGGTGTAGCGCCATGCCTGTCCCTTCTTTGAGATCAAACTGGATTTTGCCGAAGGGGAAAATGCCGCCGTATTGCGTGAGTGCCTTCACGGAGGCGAGATTTTCCAGATTCATCTGCTGGATTTCCTGACGGATGATCGACGACTGGTTCACCAGGATGATTTTTTCCGTCGTGACCACCAGTTCATCGTACTGCCAGTCGATAAATGCGCGGAGCAGCGGCCGGACGACGAAGACCAGCCAGGCAATGAGCAACACCGGCACCGAAATGACCGATGGAATATTCGCAAAGGCCGCTCCCACCCCTGCTGCAATGATCACGATGCTGCTGAAGACGGCTCCGATCGAATGCATGATGAACAGAAAGCCGTGGTACCGCACTTTGAGGACGATCTGCTCGTCAGCGGAGAGAAAGCTCCGGTTGAGCTTGTCGGTGTCGGTTTCGAGGGCAAATATTCTCATGCGTGTATTGTACGCTTTTCTTGTTCGGGAGGGGGTCGGGGATTCGAAACGTGCTCGTTTACTCGTTACTTCGTTACTTCGTCAAACTTTCTCCCGGTTCTACGAAGACACGAAGTTACGAGCGCGTTCGTCAGAGAAATCCTTTCCTCATCTCCTGTCTCACATTCCTGACGACCTTCCCCTTCGCGTCCCGGATCGTCGTCTGCCATCCAACATTGATTTTCACTTCGTAGCGGGAATCAGATGTGAGTATCACTTCGATTGCCCCGTCCTTCCGGACGGGCAGTGGATCGACCAGCGGAAGATAAATCTGCTTCCAGTGCGTCGATGGCTCAAGCGGGCTGGTGCTGAGAGTGATGTCGTTGATCAGTGTCGATTCCCACCAAAGGGCAAAGCCATAGAGTGTAATATCCTTCTCTGGATGCCATTCGATTGTTGCTTCGCGGATTGAGGAATTCTTTTCGGGGAAGTCGACATGATCCCATATTTTTGGTTTACCGATGTCCCCCGGCCGGATGTCTTTCACGTACATGTTGTTCATGCAGAGTTCTTTTGCGGCGCTGAAAGTCAGTCCTTCACCGACCCGGTCCCAGACGTTCAGTTCGTCATACAGTCGCGATGATGTTACAGGTGCAACAAACTGCCGGAGTGATTGCGGGATCACAACGCCGCCGGGCTTCAAGAATCGCTGTGCATCATTGAGTGTTTCGATGATGTTCTCCTCCAGCGCGAAGTTTCCGAGGATTTCGCTGATCACAATGTCCGCTTTCGGCGGATTTTTCACGTCTGTGGAATGTGTCTGGAAAAATTTGCATCGTTTCATCCCGTTTTCTTTTGCAAGCGTTTTGCTCAGGGGAAGCAGATCGGAGAATTCGTAGAGATGACATTCCTTCGCACCGAGTTTTTCGGCGGCGAAGCTCAGAAACCCTGTACCCGAACCAATGTCCGCAACGATCGTCTTGCCCGGAACGATCACTGCCTTGAGAGCCTTCACGAACGCGTCGTTCCGGATGGTATCGCCGAGGAGGAGGCGGTGGAGTTCGAGCATGTAGCCATTCTACCTCACCCCCCGGCCCCTCTCCATGTTTACCCACCGTAGCTTTAGCGAAGGCGGGCCGTATGGAGAGGGGAGACGGTACGTATCAGAGATCCAGTTGCCGCAGCTCTTTTTCGGAGTGCACACCGAATCGCACGGAATGACCGAGAATTTCGGTATCGGCGCGTTCGACGAACTGCTCCCGGATCGTACTGCGGATGGCTGGGAAATCCGGCAGCGGCGTTCCTCCATGAAAAACACGAAGGCCGCTTCCCGCCTGTTCCATGGTGATATCGGGTGTAGGAAGAGAACCGGCACCGCCTGCCACAACGCGGATAAAGTGGAAGCGGCTGTCGCCGATGATGATGATCGCGCGGCGTTCGAGGGCGATCAGACCGTCGATGGTCTTTTTGGCGTCGCCGCCCGTGAGATAAAGGGAATCTTTATCGACCGCGTCGACGGTCCAGTGAGGGGGAAAGTGATGTTCCATGGGAGAAGAAAAGAAATACAAATAAAAAAACGCCGCGCGATCTGCGAAGCGGAGAGAGAAATTCAGGAAATGTTACGCTCTACAACCGCTCTGCAGACAGGCGGTGCAACAACAAGCGGCGGGAGCGAACGTGGAATACACGGGAGCATCGTATCACCGGTTTCTTCTCAGGCAAGCCTTATCCTCCAATGCCTGATGGCAGGCCTGCATCCGTTGCAAGCGGTCCTTCCGCTTTTCCATATTGAATATCAGTGGGCGGTTCCTCCACCTCACCCCCCGGCCCCCTCTCC
>CAYGGB010000069.1:0-5242 GCA_964349295.1 uncultured Candidatus Peribacteria bacterium
CCGCAGCGAGATCACCGTGAAGATGTTGGTGATGTAATCGTGCGCTGCGGATGCAGTGAAATGCTCGCGTTCGTTGATCTCGTCGTACTGCGGCAGGAGGACGCGGTCGAAGAGGAACACAACCACAACGGCGATCACGCAGATACCCACGGCGATGAATCCGGCGACGGGGAACAGCAGGAAGATCGCGGTGATCGAACCGGCGAGCCGCATGATCATTTCGATGATCTGATACCCGTTGCTCAGAAATTCATTCAGCGCGTTGCTCGATTTGCGCATCCGGTTTATCGTCTGCCCTGAGTGATGGTCCTTGTGCCACTGGATCGGCAGCGATGTCACGATGCGAAACAGCCGGTCGTTGAACGCGTTCTTCGCATGAAACGCGCCGGTCGTTTCCATCACCCGCGCGGGTCCGTGCAGTGCCCAGAATGCGCCCTGGATTCCCACCATCATCGCAAACAGCACCGTGAGCGCCCGCACCGGATCGGGTACGGTCGTGATCTGCTGAATGGTGTTCAGCAGCCGTCCGATGACGATCGGTTCCAGCAGCAGTACGATGTTCGCGCCCATGAACATCGTCACGTACACGAGCAACCGGCCACGACGGCCTTTGCTGTAGCGCCAGGAAGCACGGAACATTGCGGAAAAAGCCTTCATGGCGGTATTTTAGTCCTTTCGGGGACCGATTGTTAGCTTTGGGAAGCGGAAAAGTCGGGATTTTTCGGCACGAATAGGCGTCGCGTGTAGGGGCACGGCATGCCGTGCCCCTACACGCAAAAACCCACCCGTAGGGGCGTTGCATGCAACGCCCCTACGGCGTGTCATGAAAATCGAGGGATCACCGGAACCTCCGTCCTCCCCCTCCACTCTGTCTTCGTCCCGATCCTCCAAACCCACCTCCTCCTCTGTTTCCGAAGGAACTCTGCTGCCGCCCTCCCCAGCGTGGCCGGTCGTCGTCGCGGTCGGTGTGTTCGACTTTTCTCGCAGGAGGTAACACGGGCAGCGGGGTCCTGCGGATTTGTGCACGGATGAGACGCTCAATGCTCTTGATGTCCTGGCTCTGGTCGGGTGTGGCGAACGAGATCGCGCGGCCCTCACGTCCGGCGCGCGCTGTGCGACCGATCCGATGAACGTAATCGCCCGGATCGTCAGGAAGATCGAAGTTGATGACCACGGAGATGCCGGTCACGTCGATGCCGCGGGCGGCGATGTCGGTTGCGACGAGGACGCGGTAGCGGCCGGACTTGAAGCCTTCGAGGGCTTCGCGACGCTGTGCGAGTGAACGGTTGGCGTGGATTTCCGCTGCGGAGTGACCCATGGTACGCAGCGAACGCGTCATCTTCTTGGCACCGTGCTTGGTGCGGGAGAACACGAGAACGGAACCGGTGTATTCCTGCAGCAGTTTTTCGAGAAGCTGGAGTTTCTCCTCGCGGCGCACCACAAAGATCTCCTGTTCGACACGATCTGCCGTCGTTCCGGCCGGCGCGACTTCGATGCGCAGCGGCAACTGCATCTGGGAACTGGCGAGCTGGAGAATCTCGCGGGGCATCGTTGCCGAAAAGAGCATGGTCTGACGGACTTTGGGCACGTGCGCGAGAATCCTGTCGATCTGCGGTTTGAATCCCATGTCGAGCATGCGGTCCGCTTCATCCAGGACGAGAACGGAAACCTCCTTGAGCGTCACTGTCCGTTGTTCAAGATGATCATTGAGGCGTCCGGGTGTCGCGATCAGAATTCTCGGGTTCTGCCGGAGCATGCCGCGCTGGAGATTCATCGATGCGCCTCCCACGAAGACTGCGGTGCGGATGCCGAGAGCTGTCGCAAAAGGTTTCAGTGAGTCTTCGACCTGATACGCAAGTTCACGTGTGGGCAGTACAATGAGCGCGCGACCTCCGTTCGCGGCGAGCCGCTGGAGGAGAGGAATGCCGAAAGCGAGCGTCTTGCCGGTGCCGGTCTGCGCGATGCCGATGACGTCTTTTCCTTCAATCGCGATGGGGATCGCCTGGTGCTGAATCGGCGTTGGGGTCGTGAATTTCATCTTTGCGAGGATCTGCAGCAGGCCCGGGGCAATGCCGAGTCCGGTAAATCCCGCTGCGGGGCCGACGGGAATCGGGGCCTTGGGAGGCACCGGGATTCCGCTTCCTGGAGAATGTGGTTGTATCACGCGCGCAGCATAGCGGGAATTATCCGCTACGGATAGCTATTTCTTGTCAAAATGAGGCGTGGTATCCTCGTCCGTCCATGGCTTCGTACCCCGTCATCCGCATTAAGCCCGAGCGCGACTGGCCGCTCCGCAATCATCACCACGCCATCTACAAGACGGCGGTCGGAAAAATGCCCGAAATCAAGAACGGTTCGATCGCGGAAGTCCGCAGCGATATGGGCGATTTTTTGTGCTACGCGATGATCAACATCCATGCGTACATCTGCGGCCGCGCCATCGCGTTTGAGGAGAAAGAAGATCCGATGATCAGTCTGCGCAGGACGATCGAGCGTGCAGTTGCACTTCGCCGCGCTCTCATCACCAAGGAAGACACCGATGCGGTCCGGTTGATCAATGCCGAGGGCGACGGCGTTCCCGGACTCATCGTCGATCAGTACGGCGACATCCTCGTGCTTCAGTTCACGACACTTGGAATGGATAAATTGCGCGAGTGGGTGGCGGATCTCCTGTGGGGCCTGTGTTCTCCCAAGGGAATTTATGAAAAGTCGACGAGTGCGGCGAGGAAGAATGAGAGGATTGATCCCGTTGAGGGATGGATTCGCAGGCCGGCTGAGGAAAAAGACATCATCATCACCGAGCGGGGACTCAAGTACGAGATTCACCTCGAGGGTTCCCAGAAGACGGGGCTGTTCATCGATCAGCGCGAGATGCGGTCGCTTGTCCGGTCACTCTCCAAAGGCAAAACCGTGCTCGACTGCTGCAGTTACGTCGGCGGCTTCTCCCTCAACGCACTTGCCGGAGGAGCGCTCGCCGCCGATGCCGTCGATTACGATGAGAAGGCGATCGCTCAGGCGAAGAAACACATGGAGATGAACGGCGTCGACATGACAAAGTTTGGTTCGTATGCCGCGGATGTCTTCGATTTCCTCCGCCGCAAGCCGATGCCGCGGCTTTACGATTTTGTCATTCTCGATCCGCCCGCATTCGCAAAACGGTCCACCGATCTGGATCAGGCGAAAAAGGCGTATACCGACATCAACCGCATGGCGATGGAGCTGCTTCCGTCCGGCGGATTACTCCTGACGTGCTCCTGCTCGTTCCAGGTTGATCCTGCACTGTTCCAGACGATCGTGTTTCACGCCGCACGTCAGGCGAAAAGATCTGTCAGGATTTTACAGCGCCACCGCATGGCGTACGACCACCCGGTGAACCTCTATCATCCGGAAGTGGATTATTTGAAGAGTCTGCTTCTGTGGATCGAATAATATCCCCACAGCAGAAAAACTCCCGCCGCAAAACAGCCGATCAACATCAAAGCAGAAGCCGTTGGCGGAGACTCTGCAAGGTTCATCACTGTTCCCTCCGGATTGAAGAGCGTGTGAAACAGAAAAAACACGACAGCGACAAATTGCAGCGTCCAGAGGGATTTCTTCCAGTGGAAAATTGATCCCCCGGCCAGCGCCGGGATGGGGAGCATCGAGAAAAATGCTTCTTCCGCAAGAATCACGAAGAGCAGGTTCATCAGGTCTGTCAGAACAGGATACGCACCCGAAAATGTTCCCGCGACCCAGACGATGAGCGTCAGGACCAGCAGCCATGTCATTCCAAGGAATTCAAACAGGCCTTCACGTTGCCGCGAGAGAGAAGAGGCGAGCGCGAGTCCGAGAGGTATTCCGTAAATGTAGCCGGGCGTAAGGGCGAACCAGCGGCTGAGCGCGATGCAGACGACCGCGATGGCGAAGCCTGAGATGTTTGCTTTGAACCATCCCGGCATTTTCCAGGAACGCGCGATTCCATAGAGCACGAAGTCCTTCACGCAGACCGAAACGATGATCGAGAGTGTCGCGATAAGAACGATCCCAAGTTCACGTCCGGGAAACAGGCTGAATTCAGGATTGATATGCGCGCCAACGATGCCGTACGCCGCCACCACCGGTACAAGGAGCCAGAGTTTTTCATCCATTCCCGACTGTCCGAAGATCTGTCCCTGCAGTCGGACGCCTTCGGCGCTGATCCAGGTGTTGAAGAGATAATTTGATGTTCCGACGACGAGAAAAAAGACGAACGCGTAGACCGGGATCCGCAGAAGTGAGACTGATGACATGTCCGAAAATCCCTGTGCGACAGCGGCCGGGATCATTCTGTGCAGCAGCCACAGGATCACCAGCGTCAGGAGCGCCTGGAACGGCAGCCGTCCAAAAATATGTTTCATGAACAGTTCATCCGCGGTGATCAGTCGTCGCAGAATCACTCCGGAAAGTCCCATGACTGCCGCGATGAGAATCGCGAGCAGCAGGTTTCCGGTTATCGCTTCCGGTGCGAGCGAGAATTGGGCGGGCCGGATTATTGATTCCGGCGGGATGACGGGTGTGTGGTAGCCCCAGGTTTCGCGGTCGAAGATTCCGGGAGTTGCTGAAGAAGCCGACGATGCCAAAGAAGCCGATGAAGCCGAAGAGAAGGAAGACGACGAGAATGAAGATGATGAGGAAAAAGGGGACGATGATTCTTTTGTGACAACCGGTATTGTTTTTGAGGTGGAACTGACGGAGGAGGAGTGTCGGGAGGCAATGGCGGATGAGACGGACTTCATGCTGGACGAGTTTGTCGCAGACGAAGAAATTTTTGATGAAATCCGGGAAGATGACGAGACGGTGCCACCGGCAGCGGCCGGTTTTGAAGCGGCTGCGGCGGATGATTCAACGGGAGACGACGAAACAGGGGGCTCTGACGAGAGTGCCGTCCCCGGATCCGCTGGCGGCTGTGATGATGTGGCTTCTGATTTTGTCACCCCTCCGGAATCCGCTGGAGATGATGACAGTACCGAATCAGCGGGTGCCTGATCTGCCGTGTCGGATCGGGAATCTGCCGGCGGGGTTCCTGTCTGCGCGAACACTGTCAGCGATGTGGTCGCGAACAGAAAACAGACGATGGCAGACACAGCGGCACGGCGCATGAGCGGGAATCATACTCCTGCACAGACAGCCTTTCACCTCAGGAATGCGTGCATGTGCTCTTTGTGCCGCTGCACGAGTATCCCGGATCGATCTGACACTCGGAACAGCCATCGGTGCTCACGTC
>CAYGGB010000070.1:0-5215 GCA_964349295.1 uncultured Candidatus Peribacteria bacterium
CGCTTCTTCCTCCCGCGGACCGCAGGCGCTCCGCACGCGATGTGCTCAACCTGTTCGCTCCCGTTGCGGCACGTCTGGGTATCCACACGCTCAAGCAGCGGCTGGAGGCTCTCGCATTCCCCATCGTCTATCCGTCCGATGCCGAGCGCATTGTGGAACAGGTGACGCAGATCCAGGGACGATACGGTCCGTTTCTTGCCGCAGCGTCCGCGGAACTTCGCGCGCTTCTCGCCGCGCAGGGGATTGCGGCCGCCGTTCACGGTCGCGAAAAGCAGACGTACAGCATTTTCATGAAGATGAAGAGCAAGAGCCTTTCGTCCATCGAGAGCCTTCCGGATCTGTTCGCGCTCCGCGTGATCGTCGAATCGGAGGAGGAATGTTATCAGGTGCTCGGGGCGCTCCATCGCATCGGCAGGCCTGTGCAGAACAGGTTCAAGGATTACATCGCGTTTCCCAAACCCAACGGGTACCAGAGCCTTCACACAACGGTCGCCAAACTCCCGGGCATTCCCGACGGCGTGTTCGCGGAAGTCCAGGTGCGGACGCGCGCCATGCATCGCGAAGCCGAATACGGTATCGCCGCGCACTGGAGTTATAAGGAAGGCGGTTCGGCCGAGCAGTCCATGCAGCGCGTGGCCCTGCAGCAGGCGCTGTCGTCCCAACATGCGGTCGAGTCCGGCTCCCGTTCCGCGGTGCGGCTTGCCGATCATATCTTCGTTCTCAGTCCCAAGGGCGACATCATCGAACTTCCTGAGGGCGCCACCCCGCTCGACTTCGCGTTTCAGATCCATACCGATGTCGGTCTTAATTTCCGCGCCGCGCGCGTCAACGGTTCCGTTGTTTCGCTCGATTACGAACTGGAGAACGGCGACGTGGTGGATATCGTCACCAGCCGCACGCCGCACGCATCCGCGCAGTGGCTCAACCAGCTCAAGATGGCCTCGTCGCGCTCGCGTCTTAAGCGGTACCTCAATACCCGGCATCGCGATGAGGATCTCGCGCGCGGGAAGTCGCTGCTCAACGATGATCTGAAAAAACGCCGGTTGCAGATGCTCGATACGAGTCTGTCGGTCTTGCGACTCTGCGACGGGAAAGTCCTCTCGCTTGCCGAACGCGAAGATCTGCTCGTGAAAATCGGGCAGGGGACCGACAGGACCGGACCGCTCATCCAGCGGCTCGATCTCCTCAAGCCCCTGCGGTCAGGCAAGAACCCTGAGCCGGTTCCGGTGAAAAAAAGAATCCGCTTCCAGCGCAAAGATTCGCTCATCGACATGGAGGGCGATGTGCCGATGCCTCTGCGGTTCGCCAAGTGCTGCAAACCCGATTCCGAAGACGCGGGCCTCTCGCCCGGTCGCGCGCCAAAACTCCGCGGCATCATCACGCGGTCCGGGGATGTGATGATTCACGATGCGAAGTGCAGGAACGCGCAGAGGGGGAATCCGGAGAGGAGGATTGGGGTGCGGTGGAGGAAGCTGTGACAAAGTTTCCGAGGTTTCCGATGAGTCCGAGGACGAGTTGGTACTGGAGAATGGATGCTGGCTGTGATGTTGCTAAAAATACAAAAAAGTTGTATAATATCTCCTATGCGTAATATTCCTCATCTCCACTCTGAACAGGATGACGATATTGAACGTCCGGGGGAACGTGAACGGCAAAGGGATCTTCAATTGGGGGGGGCAGGATTTAATTCCTGTAAAAGAAGTACGAAAAAATTCATTCATTGATATCTATGGAAATGAATGGGTATCTGAGGGTGCAGTGATTGAAGGCGCGAATGGTATTCGAAGAGATTTCATTTTAGGGAGAAAAGTCGCTTTGGATCTTGCTAATGGAGTAAGTGTTCCGCGCAAATATGAAGAAAAAGATCGTTTAATCCAGGCCTCTCAATATCTGCTCGAAGAATCAGGTGCGCGATGGAGGCTCAAATCCAATGGTATTCCATCGTGAAGTGTTAGTTGGTTATGGAAGATCGAAAGCGGGTGAGGAGATAGCTTACCCGGTTAATATGATCATCAGTTTTTTCAAATTCCTCCTTTGTTAAGTATTTCAAATCGTATGAAATTTTTGTTTGGCAATGGAGTTCTTCCAAGGAGCCAAAAGCGATATCCAGATAATGCCTATTGTCCTTGGGAGTTCGTTTTGCATTCCCTTCTGCAAAATTTGTCGGAACACTGAAAGCGGCTCTGCACATTTGGTCAATGAGTCTGAAGCGTTCATCGGAAGGAAAGCGGGTTGTCAGGTCAAAAATCCAAAGACAGAGGTGATAGGCTTCCTGCCAGACGATAAGTTTTTCATGGAGTCGGATATGCATATTCTTACGATATTGATGTCAGACATCCGTAAAAAGACCCTCAAGAGAAAATTGTAATTGTGAAACAGGAGATTATGGCTTAAATAAAACAAAATCAGACGTTCCATAGGGGTGTGGAACGTCCTCGGA
The DNA here is from genome assembly GCA_964349295.1 of uncultured Candidatus Peribacteria bacterium. Taxonomy (GTDB): domain Bacteria; phylum Patescibacteriota; class Gracilibacteria; order Peribacterales; family Peribacteraceae; genus JABFSS01. The sequence continues at coordinate 2,441 of CAYGGB010000070.1, forward strand.
CTCATCGGAAACCTCGGAAACCTTCTTGGCTATATAGACAGCATTCCCTCCACCAGCTTCTCCACTCTCTTCCTCCACTTCAACTCCTCATATCCCTCACCGCCCTCTTTGTAATACGTCTCCGCACCCGCCTTCTGCTCATCGGGAGCTGCCTCCACGACTTTTTTCTTCATCTCTGCAATATCCTCCGGCGACGCTTCGATCTTTTTTGTATCGAGCAGCCACTGGATGGCAAAGCGCAGAGTGAGGCGCTTGGATGCTTCGTCCTTGAGCTCCTTCTGTAGCTTCTCCACCGTGCGGTTCGTCTGCTTGAGCCATTCTTCCATCGATAACTTTTCCTGTTCGAGATTGCGCGCGATTTCGTCGAAGACCATGCGTTCCTCATGCGCGACGAGTTCGGGCGCGAGGTCGATGACGGTTGCGGCGCGGATCGCCTCGAAGAGCTCGCGTTCGCGGCGGGAGCGCTCGGTCTGCTCTTCCTGATCCTTGAGGGACTTTTCGATCCGGTCGTTCAGGTCCTTGGCGGACTCGCCCAGTGAATGCTCTTTAACGAACGCATCCGTCAGTTCGGGCATCTGGATTTCATCAATGGCCTTCACCGTTGTGGTGAACGTGACAGGTTTGTTCTGCAGATGTGCGGCGTGGTAGTCCTTCGGAAAGGTCAGCGTGAACGTTTTCTGCTCACCTTTTTTCATTCCCGTGACGGCTTCCTCAAACCCCGGGATCAGGCTCTTGCTTCCCAAAACCAGTTTGAATCCTGTCGCTTTGGTCCCCTCAACTTCTTTCCCCTCCGCCGTCCCGACAAAATCCAGCGTGAGTTCATCGCCGTCTTTGGAAGCCCGGTCTGCCGGCTTCGTCGTGCGGTACTGGCTCTTGAGGTAATCGGTCATCCGGGCGATGTCTTTGGGGCCGATCTTCGACGCTTCTTTCTTGACCGTGATTTTTTCGTGGCCCTTCACTTTCACTTCGGGACGTTCGACGAACGTGAGGGTGAGCGTCAGAGGATCTTTGGATGTCAGGTCAACCTTCGGCGGGATGATCGGCTGGAGTTTGTGCTCTTTGAGCAGCGTGTCGAACACAGGTGGGAGCAGCATGCGGATGGTTTCTTCGTTGAGGTGTTGCGGGTCGATTTTCTGGCGCAGCATCTCCGTTGGAGCTCTGCCCGGACGGAATCCCTCAATGCGGATCGATTCGCCGAGTTTCTCGACAGCTTTGGCTTCCGCCGCGGTTTTTTCGTCCGGTGTGAATGTCACGACAGTTTCCGTTCGTGACGCCTTGAGTTTTTCGGGGGATTTGATGGTGGGCATAGAAAACGGAAAAGCTGCAAAATCGTCGGCAAGTATGCCTGTCCTCGCGGTTATTGTATAATCGATTTATGAGTGTGGCCCCCCGCCCCATCTCCCTCACCCGCGGTCTTCCCGGGGGCGAGAAACACAGGGTGAGCGCCGCGACCCGTTTTGGGCGTGAGCACCTGTCGGCTCTCCGGCGGCGCAGCGGGGAGAGTTATGCGGAGCACGGCGAAGAGGTGGCGCTGACGCTCAGGGAACTGTCGGACGATCCGTCGCTTCTGTCCGTGGCGATCCTTCACGATATCCTTGTGCATCCCGACGGAGAAAATCTTCTTGTGCAGGCACCGCTCACAGAAGACGAACGGCGTCTGGTGCGCGAGATGCATCCGCTCCGTCACCTGCATATCGACGCGAACACACGCGATCTCGATACCGCTCTCGACGCGTTCACCACCGATGAGCGTCTGTTGCCTCTGCGGATGGCTCACCGTCTGAGCGACGTCCGGAATCTGGACCGGTTTCCCCCGCGCCTCCGCAGGAACATCGCGCGGGAGACGCTGCATATGTACACCGCAATCGCGGGGCGGCTTGGCATGCATGCGTGGCGGCGGGAGATGGAAGAATCCTGCTTCCGGCTGCTGCACCCGCAGGTCGTGGCGGAACTTGATTCCCTGATGCTCACGCACACAGCAGCGGATGAGGTCTGCCTCCGTCATGGTAAAAACTTTTTGCAGCGGCGCCTGCGCCAACAGGGGATCGTCTGTCGCATCGACGGCCGTATCAAGAATCTCTACTCGACGTACCGCAAGATGACCGTCAAACGCCGGCCGTTCCATGAACTCACTGACCGGCTGGCACTCAGAATCATCGCCCAAAGCGCCGACGACTGCTATCGCGCGCTCGGCATCGTCCATGCGTCCATGCACCAGATTCCCGGCAAGCTCAAAGACTACATCGGCGTACCAAAGGAGAACGGCTACCGCTCCATCCACACGGTGGTGTACCCGCTGCCCGGCGTCACCCAGTCGCCGATGGAGATCCAGATCCGCACCGAGCAGATGCACCGCGAGTGTGAGTACGGCAGTGCGAACCACGGCGAATACAAGAGCGCGCTCGAGAGCATCCGCGCCACGCACGTCGAAATTTTCCGCAACCTCCGGAGCCTGCGGGACGAAACGCACAATCCCCGCCAATTCGAACAGGCGCTGCGCACGTACTTCAGCGACGATCACATTGCACTCTTCGATTCCCGCAACACGCTCTACCATCTCAAAAAACCCGTCACGGCACTTGATTTTGTCTGCCATGTGTACGGCAAACGCGTGAAATATCTCAAGAGTGTCCGTGTAAACGGCCGTGTGCGCAGCCCCGATACGGAACTGCACAACGGCGACACGGTGGAAGCGGTTTTCGGTCGTGCGGTCACCATCAGAGGAGAGTGGCTCGGCGCATGCAGGCTGCGGGGGAGCAGGGGACTGGTGCGGGG
>CAYGGB010000071.1:0-5179 GCA_964349295.1 uncultured Candidatus Peribacteria bacterium
TTTCTTCCGCCTTCTTGTCTCCCTTATGCTTGTCCGGATGCCATTCCTTGCTCATTTTTCGGTACGCCTGCTTGATGTCGTCCGCAGAGGCGGAACGCTCAAGACCGAGGATCTTGTAGTAGTCGGAGGGCATGGATCTGTGCTATAATACCCGGATACACACATATGTCTTCACGACTCACTATTGCCGCAGTCACCGGCGGGTTCGCGCTCGTTCTCGCGGGCACGATCGTCTCCGATGTTTCCCTGGAAGCGCGGCTGATTGACCGGCCCCAGGCCACAACCAGCACCTGGAAAACGATGACGGAAACGGACGTCGGCAGCGGCGCGACCATCCCCGCCAGCAAACACGTGTTCTTCCATGTTCCCGTGTCCATCGAGACGATCGACCGCGAAGTGCTTCTTGGACAGCGCGGACACGATGTGCGGTACTGGGGATACTGCTTCCCTGATCCCAGCGATCCCGCAAACCCCCCGCAGGGCGTGGGTTTCCCCGGCAAGATTTTTTTGTCGGAAGCTGAACGCGCCTTCCGCAGAGCTGCGGAGGACCGCAGAAATATCTTCTCCCCGTTTCAGCCGCCATCGACGATGCCGCGAGAAATGGCTGCGGTGAGCGCGGTGCGCCACCAGATCGACGTCTTCCGCGGGGGAATGACGTGCTACATCATGTCCCAGCGGGAACTGCCCGTGGGGACGGACGAGGACAGGGACGGCATGAACAGCAAGCTGGAGAAGCAGTTCAAAACCGATCTGAAGAATCCCGACAGCGATGGCGACGGGCTGAGCGACGGCAACGAGATCCGGTGGGCAACCGATCCGCTGCGCCGCGATACCGACAATGACGCGATCATCGACGGCATCGAGGACGCCAACCAGAACGGACGCCTGGACGCAGGCGAGACCGACCCGCGCATCCGCGACAGCGACGGCGACGGACTGTGCGACGGACTGTGCAAGGAATTCAAAGTGCGCAAAATATGCAAAGACAACAAGGGAACGGACTGCAAAGAAATCCCGTACGGGCAACCGATGGGGGAAGACAAGAATTTCAACGGCAAAATCGATGTACCGGAAACCGATCCCCGGAAAGCCGATTCACTCGGGGATGGCATCCGTGACGATGCCCGGTATTACAAATGCCTCCTGGATGGCAAAAAGGATTGCTGATCACCGCCATTTCCGCTATACTACTATGATGCGTTCACGACTCCTCACCATCGTCGCCCTCGTCGGTCTTGCAGCCCCTGTTGCGGGCATCGCACAGTCGTACATGACTCCCGAAGAGGTGCTGCAGCAGAACAACGGCGCATTCCTGGTCCCCGGACATTCCCGCGGCGCACAGTGGGCGGCTGACCAGCAGGCTCAGCAGTACAACGAACGGCATCCGTCGATTGTCACCGACCCGGGTGACCCCGTGCAGGACAACGGTATTCCTCCTCCGGATTTTGCCATCTGGGACGACGGCCAGAGCGATCAGCCAGTGATGCAGAACCAGTACGGCAATCTTGACCCGACCACGGCACGCCTGCTCGCACGGCTCGCACAGCAGAACAGCATTCTGGCCTCCACAATGTCGGGGCAGGGCGCTCCGCTGGCGCAGACGGGCCCTGCGGCGATCCTCGTGGTGATTGCGATGATGATTGCGACGGGAGTGACGCTGATGAGAGCGAGGATCCTGGAGAGATTTGTGAGGGAGAGCTGAGCGGAGGGTGCAGGGCGCAAAGATCAGGATGCAGGACGATTTTTTCCTGAACCTGACTTTTGAATCCTGAAACCTGTCGACCGTTCCACACCCCATAAGAACGTCCTACATTCTCTTCATGAAGCCAAAAAACAGGATTCTAGAAAAGATTCTTGCCGCACCGGATTGTTGAACGTCTTTCGTCTGGTACCGTGAGTCTGTGACTCTCCTCTCCCTCACCGGCAAACGATGGGTGCTGCCGGAACAGAATGATTCTGGCGGCAGTCCGGTGATCGACATGCTCCTGCAACGGCGGGGGATTGAGGCGCTGGGCGCGGGGGAGATTCTCGACACCTTCGGGCACGATGCGCGCCAGTTCCGGGATTTTGAAAAGGCTGCGGACAGGATCAGACGGGCGGTCGCGACAAGAGAGAAGACCGGCGTGTTCGGTGATTACGACTGTGACGGGATCACGTCGACGGCCCTGCTGACGCGATTTTTGCGACGACGGGGGATCAATCCCTCTGTTCGTCTTCCTCACCGGCTCAAAGAAGGGTACGGACTGCAGAATGCGATCATTGATGAATTCATCCATGCGGGAGTGACACTCCTGCTCACGGTCGATACGGGAGTGACCGCGGTCGCGCAGATCGCCCGTGCGCGGGATGCCGGAATAGATGTGATTGTTCTTGATCACCACACGCTGCCCGGGACGCTACCCGCGGCCTTCGCCATTCTTCATCCGGAACTCACATCACCCGCACTCGATTCCGCTCCGTGCGGCGCGGGTGTGGCGTGGAGCCTGATTCATGCAATGGAAACTGCGGATAACAATCCGGATTGGGAGGACCGGAGAACAGATATCGCGCTTGCTGCGATCGGGACGGTTGCGGATGTAGTGGAACTGCGCGGCGGCAACCGCACACTGACCCACAGCGGCCTGCTGGCACTGGCGCAGCTGCAGACAGGACCGCTGGCGCTCCTGTGCAAAAATGCAGGACTGGAGAGCCCGTATACCAGCCGGGACATCGGGTTTCGCATCGCCCCGCGCATCAATGCAGCCGGACGGATGTCGGACCCGCATATCGCGCTGTACGCGCTTCTGGGCGATCACAGTTCGCTGCTGGAACTCGATGCACTCAACCGTCAGCGGCAGGATGTGGTCACAGCGCACATTGACGATCTGCTGCCGCGGGCGGAGATGGAGTCAGAAGGGATGCTCTGCTTTGTGAACGCCAGCTATACCCCGGGAATCTGCGGACTCCTCGCTGGCCGTCTCACCGAAACGTTCGGACGACCGAGTCTTGTCGCCGCACAGACAGGGGAGATGTGCGTCGCATCGCTCCGGAGTATTCCGGGATATGACGTGACTGCGGGTCTCACGCGATGCAGCAATCTTCTGACCGGTTTTGGCGGGCATGCCATGGCGGCGGGATGTTCGTTCCATATCAGCGCTTTTTCGATGCTGAGGGAACGGTTGCGCGCCGATGCGGGCACACACATCGCCACAAGCGACCTCCGCCCGACGCTCGTGGCCGAATGCACGATGGATATCTCTGATGTGACCACCGGATTCTGCGACGCGCTCGGGGCACTGGAGCCGTTTGGTCAGGGAAATCCGGAACCGAGATTTGTGATCGAAAATGTCCGTCTCGAAAAAATCCGCTGCGTGGGAAAAACGGGAAAACATTTGCAGGGTTCGGTGAACGGCAGGAAGCTGATCGGATTCAACCTGGGACATCTGCTGGAAGCCCTCGGCGAACCGGTGGATCTCCTCTGCCGGATCGGGATGGATACGTGGCAGGGGAGGAGGAACGTGCAGTTGTTTTTGGATGATGCAAGAGTTGCGGACAGGGTGCAGGATCCAAAGATCAGGATGCAGAGGTCTTTTCGTCAGGAAACGCGAAAATAGCAGATATCCTGAACCTGTCTTTTGAACCCTGAATCCTTCTTACACGGGAGCCAGCTTCCCTTCCATCGTAAACACGGCTTCGACATCCACTCCCAGCGCCGACGCGATTTTAAGGGCCAGAAGAATCGACGGGTTCGTCTTCCCCCGCTCGATGCTCATGATCGTCTGGCGGCTGACGCCGGTGCGGAGAGCCAGCTCTTCCTGTGTCATGCTCCGTTCAAAGCGAAGGCGGCGGATGACATTCTTGAGTTGGGTGGGCGCCATAGACGTGGGGGGATCGGGGTGAGAAGAAAAATTCGTGTGGGTTGTCCGTCGCGTCTGTCCGACAACGGAGTGGCCGCATTGTACTGATCTGAAATTCCGGAGCAAGTTGCACAATCTTTACAAACAATACTCCCGCAGGCGCCGGAGTGAAAGCATCACAACTCCCCGTTCACGCCACTGAGAGTTTTTGCGGCTTGCCATAGAGCTTTGTTACTATTACGGGCCATGAGTGGATCACCGTTTCACGGAATCTTCGGCACACGGAGTCAGAACGGATCATCAAAAAATATTTTTTCGTTCGGATCGCGCCGCGACGAAGCGGTGGAAGATGTGCCAACAATGATTCCTGCGGGAACGGAAGCGGGGAAACTTGCTGTTGATATTTACGAACAGGACGATTACACGATCATCCGCGCGCCCATCGCCGGCGTGCGCCTGAGCGATATCGACATCGAAGTGAACGACAACGTGCTGACGATCCGCGGAACCCGCCGCCTCCCCGATACGATCCCGGCAGACCAGTACTATCTCCAGGAATGCTTCTGGGGCCCGTTTGCCCGCAACGTCACGCTGCCCAATGCGATCGACCCGCGCAAAGTCCGCGCGACGTTCAGCAAGGACAGCATACTCAAGATTCTGATTCCCAAGGAGGAGAAGGTGAAGATTGTGAGGATTACGGAAGCGTGAAAAAGGGTTCAGGGCGCAAAGATCAGGCTCAGGTTTTTTAGTCCTGAACCTGCTGCTTTGAATCCTGCATCCTCCTGATCAGCGGCGCCTCTTCACCGTCTTCTTCTTCATCGCCCCAACCGACACCCTGCTCGTCTTCAGCTTCACTTCCATCTCGCTCGGCAGCGACTTGAGCGCCTCGAGAACATCCTCGCCTCCCATGTACCGCCAGTCGGCCTTGCGCAGGAGCGTCTGGAATTCCTTCATGTTCTCACGCGCCTCTTTGCGTGCCTGCGGGGTCGTGAGATCCTGGCTCAGCATGTCGAGCATCTTGAACTGCATCAGGTAGAGGTTGTGAACATGGGCGAGTGCGGCATCGGCCTTGGTAGTTCGTCTCGGCTCACTACAGGTTGTCATATGAATGTTTGTGAAAGTGAAGTAATCGGGACATTGTACCCAGTCCGGACGCAATTGTCAAAAACGCGCGTAAACCCTACAATACATTTCACTCCCCCCAGACCCCTCAAATGAAGCTGACACAAGCCATTCTTCCCGTTGCAGGACTCGGCACGAGATTTCTTCCATGGACCAAGGTCGTTCCCAAGGAATTACTGCCCATCGGCAACCAGCCGATCATCGCGCTGCTCGTGGACGAG
>CAYGGB010000072.1:0-5153 GCA_964349295.1 uncultured Candidatus Peribacteria bacterium
GTAATGTGGGACAATAGGCGGAGTTCCTCCCCCTTGCTGTATGCGTCGCATTGTCCTCAGATCAGGTTTTGCTCTTCTGGAACTGCTCATCGTCATCGGCGTTCTCAGTGCGATCACCGGACTTTCCATACCTGCGTACCGCGAATACCAGATCCGCAGCGACCTCGACAAGACCGCGCAGCAGGTGACCCAGGGGCTCGGCCGCGCCAAGCTTCTGTCCACTGCCGGAGAGCGCGATGCCGGCTGGGGATTCTATGTTCCGTCGGGAACGCTCTATAAGGGAGAGAGTTATGCAGACCGCGATGCCGCATTCGACGAAGTCTACCCGATGCCGTCGACCATTGCGGTCACCGGCCTGCTTGATGTCGCTTTCTCGCGCGTTGCGGGGGACCCCAGTGACGTCGGCGATATCGTTCTGCGCGCGCTCAACAACGATTCGCGCATCATCCAGGTGACGATTGCCGTGGACCGGCAGTCGCTTGCCGCCAACCAGTCCGATCTGCTGACGATCTGCCATCATGTGACCGGCGGAGGCACCCAGACCATCACCATTCCCGATGCCACGTGGCCGTACCATCAGAGTCACGGGGACACCAACGGCGCATGTGCGGGTGCAGGTTCCAGTGCTGCAATGAGTTCAAGTGTTGCCAGTTCCTCCAGTAGCAGCGTGGCCAGCAGCGCCGCAAGTTCATCGTCAAGCAGCGCCGCATCGTCCGCACCGGCGTGTTCAAAATTCACCATTGCTTCCAATCAGACGATCAGTCTTACCGACGCATCGTCCGTCACCTTCCAGAATATTCTTTCACAGATCACATTTGGTACGGGCGGTCCGGTGATTCCCGTTCATATCTGCAAAAGCGAGAATAACGGGTCTTCATGGTCGCCGCTCTTTGGCGGCAGCGGCCAGTGCAGCGGCAACGGCAATGCCTATGGCAATGCTGTGCAGCCGTCGGGGACCGATACCAGAACCGTCAGCATCGGCAATGGAAGCGATCTTCTCATCCGTGTGAACGGGCGTTACAGCACTCACGGCTGGCTGGCGTTTAATCAGACGTTCACAAGCAACGACCAGACCGGGCACACCATCCTTCTGCGCGACGGCGACACGCTCGCAGATTTTTCCGGCTTCGGGTCGCAGACGCCTCTCAGTTCATATCTCACATCACACGGCATGCTCAATGAGCAGGGGGAGATTGTGCTGACGACCTGCCAGATTCTTGCGGTGACGGAACTGGGCACGCTGAATTCCTCGGGCGCGGATTTCCAGGATGATGTTCTGGTGATGTCGTTTAACTAAAAGAGTCCAAGGTTTCCAAAGAGTCCCAGCCGTCGCCTGCTGTGGCTGGGCTATGGCCGGCAGGCGGGGGCCAGAAGAGATTTTTAGATTTTTGGTTGAATTTTGAAACTTTCGGTTTTGCCCGCCGTTCTCGGGATGGCAAAAAGGCAATGAACAAAACATAACCAAAAAGACAAAAACAAGGTCCTTGGAATCGTCGGACTCTTTGGAATCCCCGTCATGCCTGTATCATTCTTTCATCGTGTCCCACAGAATCAATCACTCCCGTCCCGGCTTCCTATTACTCGAAGCCATCATCGGTATCGCCGTCTTCGCGCTCTTTCTGACGGCGGTCGGCGTTGTTCTGTTGCACGGACAGGAGAATTCGGTGGTGGGGGGAGACCGCGTCCGCGGGACAACGCTTGCGGGTGAGGTGCTGGATGCCGCGCGCGCCATCCGTGACGGGGATTTTGCGGCACTGACCGCAGGTGACCACGGAGTCGAGCTCGACGCGTCGCAGCAATGGATATTCAGCGGTGTACGGAGCACACGAAGCGGCGGCTACATCCTGACCGGTACTGTCACGTCGCTCGCAGCCGATCATGTGAGAGTGACGGCCCAGACGCGGTGGAAACACGGTTATAACCGGTCGGGCAGCGTTCTGCTCACCACGGAAATCACCAACTGGAGGGGTTCGTCCCCCGCGGGGGACTGGGCGTCCGTCGTTCTTGACGGCAGTTATATCGACGCCGGTACGCCGCTCTTCAATGCCGCGGCAGTCGCCGGAAACTATCTCTACGTGACGGGCGACACGACGTCCGGCGGCGTGGGACTCTATGTCTTCGATATCAGCGATATCACAGCGCCGATCCGCGTCGCGTCATCATTCGATCTCGGGACATCCGGCTATGGCATCGCGCTCAAAAGCCGGACACTCTACGTCGCGACGGGGGATTCTGCACAGGAAATCCGTGCGTACGACATCACCGCCCCGGCCTCTCTCTCGGCGGCCAATCTTGTGACCAGCATCGATCTCTCCGGTTCCGGCCTTGCACGGTCGCTCCTGCTGCGCGGAAATATATTACTGGCGGGAACCATTGCGGATGTATCGAGCGACGAAGTCTATTCCTTCGATGTAACGAATACCGGCGCGATCATGCCAGTTACCTCTCAGGAGATATCCGCTGCGGTGAACGGCATCGGACTATCAGGCACGTCCGCGTTTCTGGCGACGAATGCGACGGGAATCGCGGAGATGACCCGAGTGAGTCTCAGTTCCACGGGCGCTCTTTCCGCTGCGGTGAACGGCAGCTACAACCTGACCGACCGCGACGGGGGATCACTCTCGGTTGCCGTGAGCGGGACGGCGGCATTGCTCGGCGGGCAGAAAGCCGCCGTGCAGGAACTGGCATTTTTCAATCCACAGAACGGCGGAGGTGCCCCTCCTTCCTGTCCTCTCGGGAATTGTTATCATGAGGGCAGCGGCAGTCTCGTGGGTGTCGCGGCCGACCCGGCCAACTGTTATGGATTCCTCGCCGCCGCATCGGGCCGCAAGGCGCTGCAGGTCATCAATCTCCGCGATCCGGCGCTCGCGGAACTCACGAATTACACATCCGTGAACGGTCTGCCGCGCGCGATGTTGTACGACATCGTGCGTGACCGCGTGTATCTGTTCACAAACACTGCACTTCTTGTTCTCCGTTCAGCTTCCACTCCGGGCACATGCATGTGATTCGTCCAAACCGGCCGGGTTTTGTCTTTCTGCTGAGTATTCTTGTGATCGGCGCCATCGTGACCGAGATGGCAATGTCGCTGATCCTGCTGGGGCTGGCTGCCCAGATGAGCGGGCAGACGGTGGAGCAATCGGCTCAGTCCTTCGAGTACGCGCAGGCCTGCGCGGAACGGGGTCTCTTCAGTCTGCGGTCCGATCTTTCGTACGATGGCGGCGAAACGGTCATCTTCGATAATGGCAGCTGCACCATCGCGCATACCGGAGGGTCGGGTAATGCGGACCGGGCGCTGTGTATTCTGGGTCGGAGCGGAAAGACCTCGAGGAGAATCGAAATCGCAATTGAACAGGTGTATCCGCGTGTGAAGATCACGTCGTGGAAGGAGGTGGGGGAATTCTCAAGGTGCCCGTAGTGCGAGGGACTAGTGACCAGGGCTAGGGACTTTTTTCGGAGATGGTGTCACTTCCACAAAGTTCATCTGTGGTCCCTAGTCACTAATCCCTAGTCCCCAGTACTCTAGCTATGATGTCTCTCAACGCCCCCATCCGCCCCGGCACCACCCTCATCGAGCTCCTTCTCTTCATGGCCATTCTTGGCATTGTCGGCATTTCCGCACTGCCGCTGCTTTTTTCTGCAACGGAAGACCGGCTGCTCCAGCAGACCATTTCCAATGTGGAACAGAACGGCGTGCAGTTGATGCAGACGATCGGGCATCACGTCCGTCATGCGGAAAAAATCGTCAATCCTGCGGCGCAGTCCACGACGTCCATACTCACGCTGCAGACAGGTTCGGGCGACACAAATCCGACGGTCATCGGCATCAGCAGCGGCGCACTGATCCTCATCCGCCGCACCGAACGCGAGACGATCAGTTCGTCGCAGGTGGCAGTGGAAAGTTTTACCGTCCAGAACACCTCCGCGTCGGCCGGCCGCGACAGCGTGCTCGTGCGCTTCCGTCTCTCGCGGACGATCCGTCTGCAGGCGCCGCGCAGATATATCCAGACATTTGAAAGCGTTTTCACCACGTTTCCCGATGATGCGATCAGCGGAGACGACTGTGCGTGCGCACAGCCCGGATGCGGAAGTTCGTCGCTCTACGTTTGGCAGGTGTGCAATGCGGGGGCAGGCCAGACGGCGCAGTCGCAACTGCAATGCCCGTGATCTCATACTTGAAACATTGGAAAATTGATTCATTGATTCATCTTTCGCATGCCGGATGTACTGCTTTGTGCGTGAAATGCGCACGGGTCAAGCGGAATCCGGTCTGGGGGCCCCGGAATTTGATACAGTTTTCCGCAATACGCGGAGGCGTCGCCTCTTCTTTCTTCCTCTTCCACACTTTCTTATGCTCTCCCGTTCTTCACGCGGGTTCCGATCGGGTTTCACCCTCATCGAACTCCTCCTCGTCATCGGTATCATTGCGATCCTCGCTTCGATCGTCATCGTCGCCATCAACCCGACCAAGCAGCTCGGCGACGCACGCGACGCACAGCGCCGCTCCGATGTGAACACGATTCTCAACGCGGTCTACCAGTATGCGATTGATAACAACGGCAACCTCCCCTCGGGCATTCCGCAGTCACCGTCGGAAGCCAAGCCGATTTGCCAGGCAAGTCTTGATCCGGCCACCTGCATCGCCGCAGGGTATTTGGGCGTCAACCTCCGCATGCTCACAGGTTCGTACCTGACGAGCATCCCGAAGGACCCCAGGATCACGGCGACGGGCACCGGCACGCGCTACAACATCGTCCAGGATGCCAACGGCCGCATCACCGTCTCCGCTCCGGGAACGGAACGCGGAACGGCGATCAGCGTCCAGCGCTAATATCATTACTTTGCAGACTGAGAACACCCCTCCGCGAGGGGTGTTTTCGTGCAGAAAACGCACATGGCAAAAAGTGGCCTTTTCTGCTATAATCAGAGGAAAACACACACTATGTCTTTATCCAGAAAACCTGCCGCACGCGCCTTTCTTGTCCGCAGATCGATCCGCGGAAAAATCCTGCGGCAGTCGGTTTTGCTCGTCACGTTCTGCGTGCTTCTTCTCGGCGGACTGTCGTTCTTCATCATCACGTCTTTCCGGTCGGATCTTCCGGCAGATTCGGTCGCGCAGTATGAACTGGAGCTGCTCGGAGGCACCGTTTTGC
>CAYGGB010000073.1:0-5151 GCA_964349295.1 uncultured Candidatus Peribacteria bacterium
CGACGATGATGAATCCGATCCCGCGAATTCCGAATGCAATGATAATGCAGATAACGATGGTGACGGACTGATTGATATTGGTCAGGATCCCGGCTGCATCGATGCAATAGACAACAGCGAGGCAAACGTCGTCAGTTCATCCTCCTCCTCAATACCGACTTCATCGTCGTCTTCCTCGACGCCACTTGTCACACAGTGTTCGGATGGTATCGACAACGAAGGAGACATGCGGATCGACGCTCTTGATCCCGGCTGTCACAGCGACGGCAATCCGCTGAACGCAGGAAGTTACGTAGCATCGGATGACAACGAATCTGACCCTGCAAACACGGAATGCAATGACTCCGCCGACAATGACACTGACGGGTTTATAGACTTCCCGCAGGATGCAGGCTGTATGGATGCCATGGATAACAGCGAGGGAGGCGTCGCGAACTCATTGTCTTCTTCGTCTTCTCCTGCAACTTCATCGTCCTCATCGTCCACTCAAACCGGCTCATCGTCGTCCTCTTCGCAGGCAGCCGTTGCCCAGTGCGCGGACGGTATTGATAATGACAATGACGGATGGATCGACGCGCACGATATCGGCTGCGCCACCCAGCTGGACAATGACGAATCGAACGGATCGTCGTCGAACACAAGCACCACGACGAGCTTTGTCACCACCGGTGGCCCGGGGGGCAGCACCGTATCCAACGCCAATGCATTTGCCGGCAACGCATCCAATAACCAGAACACGCAGAATCTCAGCATCTTCAATGCCGGGGCAAACATCAATGTTGCCGCTCCAACCATCAACGTGAACACGGGTGCGCCCAACGTTGCCGTGGGCGCCACAGCGAATCCTGCAACGTCACTGACGAACACCTCGACCTCCAGCACGCCGTACAACGGTTACCAGCAGAACGGCGGGTATCCGTATTACCCATACCAGCAATACCCAGGCCAGCAGTATCCCTATACGCAATACCCCTACGATCAGAACCAGTATCAGCAATACCCGTACTCGCCGTACGCACCGTACCAGCAATACCCGCAATATAATTCCGGATCGGCGTACCCGTATCAGCAGCAGACCAATCCGTCATATTACAATCTCGGGCAATGCAGCGACGGCATCGATAACGACAATGACGGCCGCATCGACTATCCCCAGGATCTTGGTTGTCTTAATTCCCAGGACAACGCAGAGGACACCGAAAACGGTTACTTCGGCGCATTGACGCAGTGCAGTGACGGCATCGATAACGACGGCGACAGGACCATCGACTACCCGGCGGACCGCAATTGCACCAGCCGCCAGGACAACAATGAACGTCTCCATTAATCATCTCCCCTGTCTGCGGTGTATGCGCGCATTTCCATTCTTTCTGACCGCTGTCGCTCTGGGCACAATTCTGCCGGCAACAGTCAGTGCCGCAAACAGCGTGCCGTATCCCGAAAACCAGCTGGAAGTGAGCATCACCGATCACCGTGACACAGCGCTCCCGGGAGAAAAAGTTGAATATCTGATCTATCTGCGCAACCCGGAAAAAACCGAGGTCATCACCGATGTCCGCGTCAAAATCCCGTCCGTTCTGCATGCGCAGGAACCGCCGCGGACTTCCTATAACGGTCGTGAGATTGTGTGGCACAGCGTGCGCCTCAAGCCGGGAGTCTATGTGTCACTGGTCTTCAGCGCGACGATCGACCGGGAGCTGCGCAGCAGCTACCCGATCCAGGTGGTTGTGCGCGCCGGCAACGTGATCGCCCACGACCGGACTCTGACGGCCGCAACCGATGACGCATACATCCGTCAGGACCAGGGAGGTGGAAGCATCTCTCCATACGGTGACAACATTTTTACCCTGAAAAAAACCGCCAGCAGAACAAATGCACCGGCTGGCAGTGACGTGTCGTACTCGTTGACTGTCCGCAACATGCAGAATATTGAGATTTTCAACATCAGCGTCGTCGATGCCTACGATCCCGCTGTCCTCTCGATCAACGATGCCGGATCCGGGGACGTGGATGACGACAGAGGACGTATTTCGTGGCTGATCGACGGGATGCAGCCGGGTGAATCACGGACATTTGTGTACAGTGGCAGAGTCTCGCGTGCGCTGCATTCTGGAGCATCCATCCTCAACACCGCCCGGGCGTATATCGACGGGGACGATGTCGGCTACAGACCGGGAACATCCCATGGGGATTCCTGGCTGATGCCCCAGACGGGCATCGGCGATTTTTTTGGTCAGCCCGAGAATATTACGCAGTTTCTGACACCGGTGACGTCCGCTGCACACGGAAATAACGGAATCCTGATCGGCTTCATTGTCTTGTTATTTGCAGGAGCGACGGGAGGATTGATCGGCAAGAAATTTCTTGCGTGAGAAGGGACAGAGGCCTCAGATGGTTTCTTCCGGAGCTTTGTTCATCACGAACTCTTTGATCATGCCCGGAATTGTCGCAATCGCGGCATCGATGACTTTGCGTTCCTCCGGAGGCGGTACGCTCAGCACCCACGATGCAAGATCATCCCCTTTCGGTTGCGATCCGCCGATGCCGATCCGGAGGCGCGGGAATTCCTCACCCAGAACCACAATGATAGAGCGCAAACCGTTGTGTGTGCCCGGTCCGCCCTTCATCCGCAGCCGGATGTCGCCGAGCGGCAGATCGAGTTCGTCACAGAGCACCAGAATCTGCTCGCGGGAGTTGAGCTTGTAGAATTCCGTCAGCTTCCGGATACATTCTCCGGAACGATTCATATAGGTCGAGGGCTGGACGAGAAGAACCGGTACCGTCACGATTCTCGCTTCCTGCATCCGGCACAGGAACTTCTGGCTCTCCTGCCATACCCCTTCCCCGAACTGCTCCGACAGCAGTTCAATCGCCTGAAAACCGGCGTTGTGGCGCGTCCGTGCGTGTTCTTTACCCGGATTACCGAGGCCGATGATGACAAGATGGGGCTTCACAGGTCAGATTTTGGTGGAAGTAAACGACTTTTTTGTCGGACGCGCGGGAGGATCTTTTGCAGGCTTCGGCGCCGGGATATTTTTCTCTTTCCGGAATCCGTCTTCCTGAATATGTTCCGCTACGAACTGAGAGAGGAGCTCCTCGATATGTTTGGCATTTTTGAGATTCTTGCTGTGGAGATACGTTTCCATGTTCCTCAGAATCACCGATTCGACGGACCGTGGGTAGGGAACATTTTCTATGGAAATAGCTGAACCTGTCGAGATTTTCTCGATGGAGATGGTACCGAAACGCAGCAGTGTGCCCGCAATCCCGTGAACCTCGGTCGAAACGCCCTGGATATCGCTGTACAGGATGCGCGACGACTGGCGGTGAAACCATCCGAGCCACTCCAGATCAATGATGCCGTGATCGGTGACGATCCACGCATCGAGGTAATAATCGAGAAAATTCCGGATCCACCAGATCAGGGACAATCCGCTCCAGAAAGCGACGATCACAAGCGCGGTCTGCGAATGCCTCACCGACAGGAAAAACCACGACAGAAGAAATGAAACGGTTGGAAGCGCAAGAAACCGGAGGCCCAAAAGCCAGTGCTTGTGAACGATCATCCGGACATTCTCATCGTCTTCCAGATGTTTCTTGAATAGGAACATGTCGATCATGATCCCCAGTGTAGCCTTCCCGACAAAGTGCTGTACACCGCCGGACGCGGTCCCTAGAATGGGCCGGATGAAGTTCCAAAAACACGGATTCTGGTATCACCTGCTCGATGTTGTTTTCAACATCGTCGTGATCGTGGCCATCGTCGCCGGCATCCGCACATTTCTGGTCTCGCCGTTCCAGGTCGAGGGCAGTTCGATGGTCGATACACTCATCGACAAGGAATACATCATTATCAACAAATTCTCGTATCTGATCGGGCATCCTGTCCGTGGCGACATCGTGGTGTTCCGTCCGCCGAGCGATCCCAAGAAATTTTACGTGAAGCGTGTCATCGGTACGCCTGGCGATGCCGTGACGATCAAAGACGGATACGTGTACCTCAAGACCCCGCAGGACAAAGAAATGCGGAAGCTCGACGAATCGGAATACCTGAATCCGCATAATCTTGGGCATACGTACCGCCATCCTCCGAGCAGCGGCGATACAACATCCGTCACCTACGAGGTTCCGGCGGGGAGCTTCTTCCTTCTTGGCGATAACCGTCAGGGCAGTCTCGATTCCCGCAGTTTCACGGCTGAAAACGGCAAAACGATTTCGTACGTTGTGGAGAACGAGATCAAGGGACGGGTCTGGTTTGTGGCATTGCCGATCACCAAGATCCATGCGATTGAGCCGCCGGTGTACAGCCGCTAGATCTCGGCCTCAGGATTCCAAAGAGTCCAGGGTTTCCAAGGACCAGTTGGCAAGAGAATAGGAAATAGAGAAAGGATTTGAACGAACTTCTGGTTCTCGTCCTCGGACTCTTCGGAATCTTTGGACTCTTTAGAGCAAGGAATAGCCTTGCAATCGCCCACCCCTCCTGTATCATACAAACAGCCCCCAAGGCTTTTTTACGAAGAGATCACTATGTTCACCTCCACCATCAATTACTTCAACGAAGCGATCCAGGAACTGGAGCTTGTCCGGTGGCCCACGCGTCAGCAGGCTGTGCGCCTCTCGGCGATCGTTCTCGCTTTCACACTTGCCTCAGCAGCTGTTTTCGGACTCGTCGACTTCCTTCTCGCCAAAGTCGTCCACTTTCTCCTCTCCATCACTCTTTGATATATGGGCAAACAAGATCCCCGCGCAGCGCGAAGCTGGTATGTTCTGCACACCTATTCCGGATACGAGGACAGTGTCAAACAGGCTCTTGAACAGCGTGTGGAATCACTCGGGATGCAGGATTACATCTTCAGCGTGATGGTGCCCAAGGAGAAGCAACTGGTCTTCAAAAAAGGCGAGCCGGTCGAGGAAGAGAAGAAGCTGTTCCCGGGCTACGTTCTTGTCGATATGGTCGTGACCGATGATTCCTGGTACGTCGTCCGCAACACACCCAACGTCACGGGCTTCGTCGGTTCCGGAAACATCCCGGTCGCCGTCAGCCCCGATGAATTCGGCGTCATCGAACGGCGCATCGGCGAGGAAC
This sequence comes from uncultured Candidatus Peribacteria bacterium, assembly GCA_964349295.1. Lineage (GTDB taxonomy): Bacteria > Patescibacteriota > Gracilibacteria > Peribacterales > Peribacteraceae > JABFSS01. Next base: position 5,087 of record CAYGGB010000073.1, read on the forward strand.
AGGCGAAGTTCCGCAGCGACTTCCAGGTCGGCGATCTCGTGGTGATCATCGACGGACCGTTCAAG
>CAYGGB010000074.1:0-5095 GCA_964349295.1 uncultured Candidatus Peribacteria bacterium
CATGTTGGAGAAACGCCTCGCACATGATCCGGTTGCGCTCCGGCACGAAGACTCTCCGCTCGAGATCATGAACCTTGTAGTTCTCCTCACGTTCGTCAATCGTCACCGCCCATCCCTTCGAGAGAAAATGTTCCGCGGCATTCACGCCGATAAAGCCGGCCCCGCCTGTGATGAGTATGCGCTTCGACACCATGTCAGTTTTGCGGAAAGCGCCACCATGAACAAGGGGCACATTGGACCAAAAGTACGCTAGGATGCCCCCGTGACCGGTCTTCTCCTCGTCCTTCTTGGCGCACTCTCCGCGGAAGCAGGCGCATCCATCGGCAAGCGCGAGGTGCAGAAGGGGCATGAGAGCATCTATCTGATGGGATTTCTGGATGCCGCGTGGGGCGTGCTGCTCTTTGGTGTGCTGCTCCTGACCGGATCCGAGACCTGGCGGTTCTCCGCGGCATCACTGCCCACGTTCGGGCTTCGGGCGGTCCTGGAGGTTTTCCAGGCACACATGACGGTCATGGCGATAACAAAGGCGGACCGCAGCACATTCGGATTTCTGCGGATCGGAACCATTCCCCTGCTCCTGATGGTCGACGTGGTGCTGGGATACGCGGTCGCAGGGACGCAGGTCATCGGCATCACCATGATCATCGGGGCGCTGATCCTGCTGGTAGCCGAACGTGGCATGACGACCAACGGCATCACCTACGTGCTCATCACCGCCGTCAATGCTGTGATCACGCTCTCATTGATGAAGTACAACATCACGCATTTTAATTCTGTTGGAAGCGAACAGTTGCTGATTCTGGTGATTCTTCTGGTGTACTTTTTTACCATGTCGTCCCTGCGAAGCCGTGAACATCCCCTGCGTTTGATGTGGCAACCCATGCTGCTCGCGCAATCCCTGGCAATCGGAATCGGAACGGTTCTCGGCAGTTTCGGATTCGCCTACTTGCCCGCATCCATCGCCACAACAGTGAGCAGATCGGTGGCGCTGCTCTGGGCGGTTATCTCGGGAAACCTGTGGTTCCGGGAAAAAAGCATGACGCTGAAAATCATCGCAGGGGCGATCTGCGTCGCCGGGCTGGTCATGCTGATGCGCTGAACCGCACAATTATTCCGGTATGGCTTCGGGAACGCGCTGATGGTCCAGATACTCTTTGATCAGCGTCGAAATTTCGGCACGCGAAAGAACCTTCTGATCGCCCGAACTGTATTCGCTGGCATGGAGATTGGCTTTGAGGCCGCGGAATTCCTCTTCGCCGGGACCCCGCAGCGGGGAATGGACGACGAACATCTCATCGGTCTCGGTGGCATACTGCGCCTCTTCGCGCGTCATCAGGCTCTCATGCATCCGTTCACCAGGCCGTGCGCCGGTGACCCGCCGTTCGATCTCGGCAGACTTCCGTTCAAACCGGGGAGCGACTTCTTCGACCAACACATCGACCAGATCGCCCAGACGCATCACCGGCATTTTCAGGATGAACAGTTCTCCGTTCCCCATCTGCTCCATGGCATGGAATGTGAGACCGACGGCGCGCGGGATCGACAGGAAGAACCGCGTCATATTGGGATCCGTGATCGTGACCGGACCGCCTTTGAGAATCTGCGCGATGAACGTGGGGATCACCGATCCGCGGGAGCCGATGACGTTGCCGAACCGCACGCTGGAGAACAGCGTCGAATGCCTGCCGCGCGACTGCATGGCCGACGTCACGAGTTTTTCGGCGAGGAGCTTGGTGGCACCCATGACGCTCGTGGGACTGGCGGCTTTGTCGGTACTGACGAGCAGGACCCGCTTCACTCCCTGCAGGATTGCGGCTTCGACCACGTTCTGCGTACCGATGACGTTGGTTTTGACGGCTTCGAACGAGTTGTATTCACAGAACGGGACATGCTTGTATGCCGCGCAGTGGAAAACGTAATCAACGCCTTCGCATGCACGTGACAGACGCGGCAGATCACGGACATCGCCCAGGAAGTACCGCACACGCGGTTCGGTATCGAGACGTTGCTGGACCAGAAACTGCTTGTGTTCATCACGCGAAAAGAGACGAACGGCTTCGGGCTCCCCCGCGAGGAGCTGGGTGACGATTTCGGAGCCGATGGAACCTGTGGCACCGGTGACCAGAATGGTCTTGCCGCGGAAGAAGGACGTCATGATTGTCTGGGGGAGAGGGATGCGATGCCGTCGCGAAGGACAGCGCAGACGCGCCCGACCTGCTCCTGCGTGAGCCGGGTCGAGAACGGGAGCGCAATCGTACGCCCCGAGACCGATTCCGTCACGGGAAAGTCACCTTCGGAAAAACCGAATTGTTTGCGGTAGAACGGCTGCAAATGGATCGACGGAAAGTAATTGTTGCACCCAATGCCGCTCCCCCGGAGGAACGAGAGGAGGGTATCGCGATGATCGGGACCATAGTGATCATTGAGACGGATCACGTAGACGAACCAACTCACGCCGGTTCCTTTGGGGATGAACGGAAGCTCCAGATGATCGTCCAGTCCGGCAAGTTCCTCTCCATACCAATGCGCAACCTGCGATCGCATCCGCAGCATGTCGGGAAGGCGCTTCAACTGACTCAGGCCAAGCGCCGCGTTGATGTCGCTCAGACGATAGTTGTACCCGAGCATTTCGTGCTCAAGCCATCCGGACTCCGGATCCCTGCCCTGGTTGCGCATCATCCGCGCGGCGAGCGCGACATCATCCCGGTCGGTGACGACCATGCCGCCCTCCCCCGTCGTCATCTGCTTGTTGGGATAAAACGCGAACGTGCCGCAGTCGCCGAATGTCCCTGCCTTTCTTTTCCCGATGGAAGAACCGATCGCCTCGCAACTGTCTTCGATTAATGCGAGATTGTGTTTCTTCGCGATGGCCTCGAGCGCCGTCCAGTCCGCCGGCACACCGAACACATCGACGCCGATGATCGCCTTCGTTTTTTTCGTGATCGCATTCTCCACCAACGCGGGATCGATGCAGAGTGTGTTGGGATGAATGTCGGCGAAGACCGGGCGTGCCCGTTCAAACATCGCGCAGTTACTCGAAGCAACAAAGCTGAACGGCGTCGTGATCACCTCGTCCCCTTCCCCAATACCGAGCGCGCGGACAGAGAGATGCAATGCCGATGTGCCGCTGTTGACCGCAACCGCATGTTTGACTCCCGTGAAGGCGGCCATTGCCTTCTCGAACTCCGGAATCCTGGGACCGAGGCTGAGTTGCGGAGTCCGCAAAACCTCCGTGACCGCTGCGATGTCGTCGTCGGATATGTCGGGGGCGGAGAGAGAGATGCGAACGGGGACGGGCTCGGGGACGGATATCATGATGAGAACATCATACCTGAGCCTTTGCCGGTACCCCATATGCCGTGCATCCGTCCGGCAGATCATCAATGACCACGGAACCCGCGCCCACAGTCACGTTTTTACCGATCGTCACCCCTTCTTTGACCGCACTTCCGATACCGATGTGTGTGAACGCGCCGACCCGGACGCCACCCGCCAGATGTGCTCCAGGAGCAATGTGAACGAACTCCCCGAGCGTGCAGTCATGATCGACCGATGCCGACGTGTTGATGATGCTTCCCTGACCGATGTCGGCATCCGGCCCGACGACTGCGCAGGGCATCACAACAGTGCCTTCACCGAGAGAGGCGCCGCGGGCAATCTGCGCGGAGGGATGACACACCGTCATGATCTTCAATCCCGCATCCCGGAGGTCTTTCTGCAGAGCTGCACGCGCTTTACCTGAACCGATGCTGACGACCGCACCATCGATCCCCTTCTTCCTGAGCGCCGAAATCATGCTTTTTCCTCCAAGAACGGGAATCCCGAACATCTCACCCATGGCTTTGTCATCAAGAAAGCCTCCGACTGTGTACCGCCCCTCTTTCTCCACCATATCGGCGATCACCTTTCCGTGTCCGCCGGCGCCGTAGAGGATGATGGAGGGTTTCTTTGCCATGCGGAAAGATTAGCGCGATCCGGAGCCGATGTCATGGTGAGCGGAGCGAATCAGACATCGCTGTCTCCTTCGCTCCGCTCAGGATGACAGCTTGCCAAGAATCTTCACGATACGTTCACTGGCGTGACCATCCCCGTAGAGATTTTTCGCTTTTCTGAGGCGGCTGCGCACTTGCTTGTCAGCGAGAATTTTCCCAAGCGCCTTTGTGATCTGCTGCGCGTCATACGAAACATCAATGACATTCCCCGATCGTAATCGCCCCTGTTGCCGGTCACCAATATTCAGAACAGGCAGACCAAATGATGCTGCCTCGATGATGCCGCTGGAGGAATTGCCCATGAGAACATCGGCCGCGTTCAGCCAGGACAGGAATTCTGCATGTGGAAGAGTGATCCGGAATTTCGTGAGATTCCGACGCGATGCGAATGCTTCTAGTTTCCTGTTGAAAAGCCGACCGCCCGCATCGCCGTTCGCGCCCACAATCAGCAGATTCCCCGCATATCCTCTCAGAGCCTGAAGTGTGGGACCGATCTGGTCTGCCGGAGTGAAGGGCGACAGTGTATCGGGATGCTGGACCAGGACGACAACGGGCAGATCAGGATCAAAACCAGCGTTTTTCAGAAGAGTCTGCCCCGGCACAGGACTGAATGTTCGGATGGCATCGAGCCCGGGAGCGCCGACAGTGTGGATGGAGGGGCCGGATTCCGGTTTCATCATCAGGACACGCTCACTATGAACGTCGGCGGATGTGCAGTGGATATCGGCCAGCTGCGTGATCGCGTGGCGGAACATGTCATCGACGGTTCCGGAGGATTCACCCCCATGAAGATGTACGATTTTGATGCCGAGTTCAGCTGCAGCAATTGCCGCCGCCAGCATTTCGCCGCGGTCACCGAGCAGAAGAACAAGATCGGGCTTTTCTTTTGCAAACACCTTCGCAAGAGCGACCGTCGTCGCCCCCACATACTCCGCCATCGCCAGCGGCGTATCTTTGTCGGGAAGCGTATCAACCTGAGCTTCAATCCTGAATCCATCGCGCCGGATCTCATCAATTGTATGACCGAATTTCCTGCTCAGATGCATGCCCGTGACAACAAGACGCAGATCGAACAGGCGTGATGCCCTGAGTGCCTCAAAAAC
>CAYGGB010000075.1:0-5086 GCA_964349295.1 uncultured Candidatus Peribacteria bacterium
CCCCAGGGGAGGGTAAATTGTGTTGAATAATTTAAGTATTATTTTATAATATATCTTCAGGCAATGAGCTCATATCCCGTCTCCGTCACAAGAACGGTATGTTCAAAATGCGCTGACAACGACCCGTCCGCCGTCGCAATGGTCCATCCGTCTTTCTCCTCGCGTATGTTCGGCTTACCCATGGAGGTGATCGGCTCGATGGCGATGATCGTATTCACCGGAAGCTTTGGACCGGTTCCCGCTTTGCCGACATTGGGGACGTCCGGGAATTGATGCAGCGTGGTTCCGAGGCCGTGTCCCGTGAGACCGTTCACACATGAATATCCGGCGCCTTCCACCACACCTTGAACCGTGGACGAAATATCGCCGACCTTTACGCCAGGAGCGACAATGGCGCATGCGGCTTCCAGTGCCTGTTCCGATACGGAGAGAAACTGCTGCAGCCTGGGAGGAATGCGCCCCGCAGGAACTGTGACACAGGCATCGGTATAGAGCGCACCGTAGATCACGCCACCATCGAGCGAGACGATGTCGCCCTCCTTCACCTCGCGCTTGCCGGGAATGCCGTGCACGCACTGGTCGTTAATCGAAATACAGAGCGTCGCCGGAAATCCGTGATACCCCTTGAACGCCGGTATCGCGCCAGCGTGCGACCTGATGAATTCCTCGGCAATCCGATCCAGTTCCGCTGTCGTGATTCCAGCCCTCACCTGCGCCGCAACGTGATTCAGACAATCGCGAAGAATTTTCCCGCCTTTCCGGAGAGAAGTGATCTGATCAGCTGTGAAGATCTGGAACGAGGACACATTGGCATTCTAAAGCACTAAATACTAAATTCTAAATCATAAACAAAATTCAATGATTAAAATTTGGAATATTGAAATTTGTTTAGTGTTTAGTGCTTAGAATTTAGGATTTAACAACGTTCTTCATCTCCCCATACACTTCCTCCACCCCCCTCATCCCATCAATCTCCGTCACCTTCCCCTGCTTCGCGTACGCCTGAATCACCGGCATCGTCTTCTCCGTAAACGTCTTCATCCTCTTCTCCACGATCGCCGTATCCGCATCATCCGCGCGCCCCTCCGCTTTCGCGCGCCCCAGAATCCGCTGCATCCCCTCTTCGGGACTGAGCAGGATGTGAATACACCGGAACGGACGCCCGGCCTCTTTCATGATCGCATCAAAACTCTTCATCTGGTTCTCATCACGGGGAATACCGTCGAACAGGATTTTCTGGGACTTCGGTCGCGCGAGGATCGCCTCTTTCACCACCTGCATGATGATCTCGAACGGAACGAGGTTTCCTTTGTCGATGTAGGACTTCACTGTTTCACCGAGAGGTGATCCGGACGCCGCAATTTTGCGGAGTTCGCCGCCCGCTTCAAAAATATCATACTGGAACTCGGCAGCCAGGCGTTTGGCCTGCGTGCCTTTGCCGGAGCCCTGTATTCCGAAGAGAACGAGATCCATACCGTAATGATTCATGATCGCGCGGAAATCATCAATGAATTATTTACATCGCGGACACAATTTTTTCTCCGCGCGGGCTTCTATCCTTCTGCATGAGATTGTGGACATCAGCGCCCAGCTGATCTGTGGCTGCTTTGAGCTTCAGCTCTGTGACATAACGGTTCCACTCAGCCAGATCAGGATTGCCGTGTGAAATGGCCATGTACGGTTCCGTCACCGGATTGATGTGTTCGCAGGATGATGACATGGAAAAAATTGGAAATGATAACGTCAGGGACTTTCCTCTCAGACCAGCTTCTCGTAATCATGGGCCAGCATCTGCGCGTTGACTGCGCGGATCAGTTCCATGACGACGCCGACAATGATGATCAGTCCGGAACCGGAGATGAGCAGATCGGTGGAGCCAAGACTCGAGTACTTGGTAAAGAGCAACGGGATGATGGCGACGACACCAAGGAACGTGCCTCCCCAGAGGTTCAGCCGGTTGCTGGTTTTGGCGAGAAGGATCGCGGTCTGCGGACCCGGACGGACGCCGGGGATGAACCCGCCGCGCTTCTGGATCGTATCGGCCACTTCCGTCGGCTTAAAGGTGACGGACACGTAGAAATAGCTGAACCCGACAACCAGCAGGAAGTACCCGATCATGTAGAGCATGCTCGGATTCTGGGAGCTGAGATACGTATTGATGAACGACACCACGGGGGCAAACCGGGGAGCGGTCTGCAGGAACTGCGCGATGATGGACGGAAAGGTGATAAGGGAGATCGCGAAAATGATCGGAATCATGCCCGCCTGGTTCAGACGGATCGGGATATTTCCCTGGACGCCGCGGCCCGCTCCCTGGTTTGCGTATGTAATGGGCATTGAACGGTGGGCATCGGTAAAGAGAACGACCGCAATGAGGAGTGCGATGGAGACGAGAACGAAGAAGTAAAACGGCGCAAGCTGGTTGTCGCCCGCAAGAAGAATCGAACCGAAGCGGGTCGGGATTTTGGCGACGATACCGACGAAGATCAGCATCGAAACGCCGTTGCCGATCCCCTTCTCGGTGATGATTTCTCCGAGCCACATGAGGAAGAGCGATCCCGCGGTCACAAAGAGCATGGGCGCGAGGACTGCAGGGAAAGAGGTGTCGACAAGATTCACGCCGCCGCGTCCGATGAGGATAAGAAATCCGTAACTCTGGATAAAGCCGAGCGGGAGGGTGAGCCAGCGCGTGTAGCGGTTGAGTTCCTGCTGCCCCTGCGCCCCCTCTTTGCTGAGCGCCTCAAGCTTGGGGAAAATCACCGTGCAGAGCTGGATGATGATGGACGCGTTGATGTACGGCGAAAGCCCCAGAAGAACGACGGAGAAGTTATCGAGTCCACCTCCGGTGAGCGCGGCAAAGACGCCCAAGGGTCCTCCCGTTCCCTGTGTATCCAGGTACTGCTTGAGTCCGATCGGATCCGCTCCCGGCACCGCGATATGACTGGCAAGGCGGTACAGGAAAAGCAGGAAAAGTGTGATGAGGATCCGCTTGCGCAGATCTTCTGAGCGCCAGAGTTGTCGGAGGTACGTGTACATTGTTAATCCTGAATGATCGTTACCGATCCGCCTGCCTTTTCGACCGCCTCTTTCGCTTTTCCGGAAACGGCATGAACGGAGAGTGCGAATTTTTTGGTGACGGCGCCGCGGGAGAGAAGTTTGACCGGCGAGTTGGTGCGCAGAATCCGCTTGGCGCGAAGTGCTGCGGGATCATACGAACCGGCATCGAGTTTTGCCTCGAGGGTATCGAGGTTGAGCGGCTCAAACGAACGGCGGCGGGGCTGGTTGAACCCGCCGAGTTTGGGCTGACGGCGGATGAGCGGCACCTGGCCTCCTTCGAAACCGAAGCGATATCCCTTGCCCGTGCGAGCGTGCTGACCTTTTGTTCCGCGACCAGCGGTTGTTCCACCCCCTCCGCTGTTGCCGCGCGCGACCTTCTTGCGGGTGCGGCGGGAGCCGGGGTTGGGCTTGAGTGTATTAAGCATGGGAAACACAGGGAATTGTAACAGGAAAGTCTGAGGGCGGTATTGTAAAGGAGGGCCTGGGAAAGGTCAAAGCATGATTCCACCCCGGTCTGTGGTACGGTAGCGGGGATGTTCGCATCCGTTCTTACAGTTGCGTTGGTCCTTCAGGGACAGATGGCGCCATCCCCTGTCTCCTCCAAAAATACATCGTCCTCACGAGCTTCATCTGCAATCACGAAGGTTTCTCCGGGCCCTGAACTCCAGGCCTTCCGTAAAGGCGTTCTGGATCTTGTGAATCAGGAACGGAAAACACGGAAGCTGGCTCTGGTAAAAGACAATCCCCTGTTGACCGTTTCGGCGCAGCTACATGCCGACGACATGGCAAAGCGGCGTTTTTTCTCCCATACAACACCGGAAGGCCGCTCTCCCGAAAACCGGATTCGCGCCGCCGGATATTTTGCACCGCCATGCGACTGTCCCGTCCGTTTTTCCTATGGGGAGAATATCGCCCGGGGTCAAAAAACCGCCCGTGACGTAATGAAGGCATGGATGAATTCCACGGTGCATCGCAGCAATATCCTGAAGGCGGATTTTACTGAAATTGGTATAGGGTACTCGGGAGGCATATGGGTGCAGAATTTCGGGAGTGTGAAAACCGGGAAGAACTAGCCGTAATCATTAAAATATGTTATAATAATTATAACATGCACACCACACCTCCGCACTGTTCTCGGCTCATCGCCGCCATGGTTGGGCTTGTGATGATAGTGATGGCAAAACCCTGTACTGCCGCGCAGACCCCCTCTTTCCAGACACCATATGTGACCCGCGCCGAGGCGGCAATGATCCTTCTACAGGCACGGATTCCGACGGTCCCGGCACTCACAAGCAACGGAGAATTCTCGGACGTCCCCAAGGGGGCATGGTACGAACGCTACATTGTGGCTGCGGAACGTCTGGGCATCCTTCATGCGGATACCGTCAGCCGGCACATCCGGCCCGAAGACCCGGTGACCCGCGCGGAGTTCATGTCGATGGCATTAAAAACGTTTGGAGTGAATGCAGAACTCTTCCTGGAAAATTACGCCGATGTTCCAAAGGAAGCCTGGTTTGCGGGGGCAGCAGGGATGGCACAGCGCCTCCGGCTGTTTCCGGCCGATCCCGATCAGAGCCTGTTCAGGCCTGATGTCTTTATGATCCACAGCGAAGTGGCGAAATCCGTCCAGATCCTCGCAAATGCGACCGAAAATGATAAACGGCAGGCACAAGCCATTCTTGCAGGACCGGCGGCGCCCCCCGGTGCATCACTGATGCGCATATCCACGGATACGCAAAGTGTGTCGCTCATCAAACCCCGCGGCCCGTCGCCGAAGCCAGCGATCACAATCGTCAGATTGCCCCCGGCGGGTTCCGATCCCGCCCAAGTGGGGACGCTGCGGCAGGAGGTCCTGAAACTCGTGAACGCACAGCGCGCGAAATATGGCCTGACACCGCTGCAGATCCATGCCTCCCTCGAATCCTCAGCACAGCAATACGCACGCGACATGGCCAACAAGGGATTCTTCGGGCACACCAGCCCGTCGGGCGAAATCCTCAAAAACCGTATGGAGAACTCGGGCTACTAC
>CAYGGB010000076.1:0-5032 GCA_964349295.1 uncultured Candidatus Peribacteria bacterium
ACCATATGGAGTGACGACATGTTTGCCTTGTTCACCGCTTTCCAGTCAGGTGCAGACGAGGATGAGGAACTCTGGGCGAGTCCGGTCTGACCCAGGACAACAAAGAGGACGGCTCCAATGAGAGTACGAAAACGGGCGGAGATCATAGAATAATTCGGGGAATGAAACGGCCTGCAGTTTAACCCCTTCCTCCCGTTACGGAAAGACGGCGTGCGCATTTCTTCGGGATTCTGAAAGAGCCGGTCTCCCGGACTGTCATAAAGACTGTCTATTCCCCATCTGTTTCTATGCTTCAAAAACGACACATCATCGGCGCGGTTCCTGTGGCAGTATCGATGCTTGCCCTGACGGGATTCACGTTTGGAACCAGCATTCACTCACGCGTAGCCGTGAATGCGCATGCGAACGAAATGTCGACGGGCCAGAAAGTCCTCCGTTGTCTTGATCAGCGTGCTGAGGACGGATACTTCAACCGCAATCTGACGAGAGCACAGCGCCGGACGATTCAGCTGAATTTCCGGCTGTGCGTCCGCCGTGCGGTTCTGGGACATAACGGTTCTTCCAGCTCGCATTCGATGAGCAGTTCCAGCAGTTCTTCCAATGCTTCGCAGAGCAGCATGTCCAGCAGCAGTTCATCGTCGTCAACGTCATCAGGCGGGTCGCAGAGCAGTAACAGCTCCATAAGCTCAAGCTCTTCTTCCAGCAGCAATCCGTCATCGGTGAGTTCACAGTCGTCCTCCAGTTCCTCACAGACGGCCCACGTGACCATTGAGGACTTCGCGTTTTCTCCGTCGACGATCGTCGTGAAGAAAGGCACGACCGTCCACTGGATGAATGAAGACAATGCCCCGCACACCGTGACGGCTGATACCGCGGGCGGACCCAACAGCGGTCAGATGAACCATGATCAGGAATATTCGTTCACGTTCAACGACACCGGGAACTACAAATACCACTGTTCCTTTCATCCGGATATGAAGGGGCGCGTCGTGGTGATCAATTAAGAAAGCGGGTCAGAAGATCCGAGAACCGTCATCCTGAAGCAGGGTGACGGTTTTCTGCGTGTGCGTTTCCTGTCACGGTTATATCATGTTCCACCGCTTTGCGGCGCGGTAAATCCAGACTGCGGCGTCGGCGCGGGTCGCCTGCTGCTCCGGGTAAAATGCCGGTTCCAGAATCAGTCCGCCCTGCACTGCGGCGCGCACGTACGGCGCATACCACTGGTCTTCGGCAATACCAAAGGGGATCGGGCCGCCGGTGTCCGTTGCGATGCCCGACGCCTCGATCACGATCTTCAGTGCTTCGGCTTTGGTGATGGTCCGCTCGGGACGAAAGAGCCCGTCGCCGTAACCGCGCACCCATCCCATCCGCCGCGCGGCGCACACGTACCGGGCAAACCATTGCGCCTGCACGTCCTCGAAACAGTTACTGTCTTCGTTCACTTCTTTGGAGAACAGTCCCCCGAGCAGCATTTTGCTGAACTCCGCGCGGTTGACGGTCTGGCCGGGGCGGAACGTTCCGTCCTCATATCCACTGACGATCGCGTAGCCGCCGAGCGTCACGATTGCCGTGTAGCCGTATTTTCCCTCCTGGACATCGGGGAAGTAGGCGCGGGGGGCGACTGAAGAAGAAGCCGAGGAAACCGATATAACCGAGGATGAGGATGACGAAGAAGAGGAGGATGACGGGGATGACGACGAACTGCTGCGGGGGGGTAACCCCAGGAACTGGCGGCGGAGTACGAGCTCGTTTTCGCGCTGGTTGGTTTCGCAGACGAGGCCTTCTTTTCCGCGCCAGTCATCGACGCAGCGGTTGACTGCGGAGTAATTCGGATAGCGGCCGATTTCCTCGCAGCGGTACCCTTCCCCGACCGCCACCTCAAAGCTCATCAGATAGAACGGCTTGCAGAGGACATCCGCAAGCTCTGTGATCCGTGCGTCCATGGCTGCAGTCCGTTCGCCCACAGGCACGTCGGAGAACAGGCGTTCGCTGTCCTGGACGTTGGTCAGACTCAGGCGTCTGCCGATTTCCACCACGCCGCCGTACGCGTTGCCGTCGGTGTCTTTGCACTGTTTTGTTCCGCTCATATACCCGACGCACGCGAATGACCGGCAGTTGTACCCAAGGTCCGTCTTCTTGCCGCCGGACATGATGTAATAGGGATCGCACCCGATCGGCTCGTACGTGGTGCGGCCGTCGGTTTCGGTTTTGGTCACCGACGCCATCTCGCGGAAGTACAGGACCGACGCCTCATCCTGTTGGTATCCGAGCATCCCGAGGATGATCGCATCGTTGTCATGAATCTTGTACGAGGTCATAAAAACCATGCGCCCGAATGCCGCCGCGGGCAGAAGAAACGTTACGGCGCATGCTGCCGCAATCACTGCGGGACGGAGGAAGTGTCTCATAGAGGGAAAGGGGAGGATTTGCCTGTTGGGACAGATGCAGCCGCTTCGTCTTACCGTATTCCACGGGCATTTTTTTTGACTTTTTGATGGGATTCTGGAAAAACTCCGTCATACTTTCCGGCAACTTCCCCCTTTTACGATGACACACACCTCCCGTGTTGCGGACATATTCACGGACAAGCGGATCTGGATCCCGGTCGGCGTGATCGCGCTCGTCGGGCTCTTCTACTGGTTTCAGATCCGTCCCATCCGCATCTATCGTTACTGCAACACGCAGTCATCCATGGACGCGCGCAAACTGCTCAAATCCAAGGAGGAGGTGGCGACACCCGAAAACAAGGCCCGGTACGCGCCGCTGCTCGAGCGCAACATGTATCTGCGCAGCGATTATGAATCGTTTTTGCGCAAATGCCTGCTCTACTACGGACTTCCGGCGTTTTCTCTGCCCACGAATCCGTCCCCGGATGCCGTCCCCGATACCAAGTGATGCGTATCCCGAAAAGAGGGTCCTTTGCGGACCCTCTTTTTTTTCGTCGTGCTGACCTGATCACTGGTTGATGTTGATGGTGTTGCTCGAACCGCCGGTGACCGTCGACGTTGTCGTGGTCAGTGCGCTGTTGGCGAGCGTTGCCGCCTTGGACGCGCCGTCCGTTTGCGTGACTGTCGTGTCGTTCGTCGCCGTGTCGTTTGTCTCAGCCGTCACATCCGTTGCTGCTGCCGAGTCGACATCGGCATCGGCGTTCTGCTGATCACCGCTGCCCGACTGGTCGATCGTCGTGTCGTTGGATGCGTCCGCGTCGACCGTCTGGTCGCTCACGGTGGTGGCGTCACCGCCGATTTCCACATACTGGGCACAGGCGTTGCCGACGACCGTGCATGTCTGGATCACGTTGGTCGTGTTGCCGCTGTCTGCCGCCTGTGACGCATCAACAGTGGCGTCACTGTCGGCGTTCACATCGGCGTCCGCGTTGTTCTGGTCACCGGTGCCGTCCTGATCGATCACATTGGTGTTCGTCGAGGTACCCGACACATCCTGACCGGCGACGGTCGTCGATGTCGGCGTGATGATGAAGTACTGTGCGCATGCGCCGCGGGTCACGTCGCACTCCTGCGTGATACCGATGTCGTTCATGGAACTCGCATCCTGATCGGCGTCGATATCGAGCGTGCTGCCGCCGGTGATATCGGCATCGGCGTTGTTCTGGCCGCCGCCGTTCTGATCGATCACATTGACGTTGCCCGCGTCACCGTCCACGTCCTGCGACGCCACGGTCACCGCGGTCGGTGCCACTTCGCCCGCCTGTGCAACCGCCCCGCGGTCGACATCAGCATGCTGCACCAGATCGATCGTGTTTTCGGACGTTGCCGTCTGGCCCGCGTCCATATCGAGATCGCTTGCCGTGTCGATGCCAGCGGTCTGGTTTCCCTGGTCACCGCCGCCGTCCTGATCGATCACATTGATGTTGCCCGAACTGCCGTCCAGGTCCTGCGACGCGACCGTCACTGCCGTGGGTGTGATCATGGCGAACTGCGCGCCCGCCCCCTGATCGATGTCCATGTCCTGTTCGAGAGAGATGTCGTTGACGGCGCTGACGTCCTGGGTTGCCCCGATCGTCGCGTCGCTGTCACCCGAGATAGCGGCATCCTGATTGGTCATCGATCCGCCTCCGCCATCCTGGCTTACCCCCGAAATGTTGCCCGATGTTCCGTCAATGTCCTGCGTACCGACAGCCACGGCCGTCGGTGCGATTACCGCCGTCTGCGCTCCTGCTCCGCGATTGACGTCCGCCGTCTGCGTTGTGTCAACAAGGTTGGCTGCCGTCACATCCTGATCGGCATCCATATCGAGCGAGCTGGTGTTAGCCATATCCGCGTTCTGTTTGCTGTCGTCGCCTCCTTCCTGGTCGATGCCGGCAATGTTGAACGATGTGCCGTCAACATCCTGGGTGCCCACTGCAACGCCCGTGATCTCCGCATCAATGGACTGTGCGGTGGATCCCAGGTCTGTGGCGCCCGATTCCTGTGTTGCGCTCACAGCATTGATTGCTGCGACACCCTGTCCTGCGTCGATATCCAGATCGCTTTCGTTGGACATCGCTGCATCCTGGTTTGTCATGTCTCCTTCGCCGTTGTCCTGCGAGACCCCTGCAACAATCACGGCAGTGCCTTCCACGTCCTGGTCCGCCGCCGCGGTTCCCGCGATATCGAACATGGCTGCGAGGTTCCCCTGACCGTCTCCCGCCGTCTGATCCAGATCAACGGTGTTCAGTGCAAGAACCTCCTGCTCCGCATCCGTATCCTGTGAAGCGGTATTCTCCGTATCCACGTTCTGGTTGCTCATGCCGTCGTCCGCCGTCTGGTCGACAGTGAGCAGCAGAACGGCGCTCCCGGCAACATCCTGATCACCCGTTGCGGTGCTGTCGGCTGCGATATCGGCTGTGCTGTTCACCTGCCCGTCACCGCCGGTCATCGATGCGCCGATGATGTTGAGTGCGGCGACTCCCTGCGATGCGCCTGTGTCCGAGCTGACATCCGCGGTGCTCTCCACGTTCTGGTTTGCCGCATCGTCGCCGTCGCTCGTCTGGCTGATGCCCACGATGGCGGCAGCGTCACCTGTCACGGTC
>CAYGGB010000077.1:0-4946 GCA_964349295.1 uncultured Candidatus Peribacteria bacterium
GTTTGGTGCTATTTGAGTCAAAATTTCTTCCAACGCGTATGCCCGAATCCCCCGACCCGGCACCGCAGTCCCCTCTTCCTCCTGGGGAGAAACCGGGCCTGCTGAATTGCTTCGGTCTCCGGCGGTTGTTCGTTGCGGCTCTGGGAAAGAAGCTGGAACCACAGAAATCACCGGAGGATCCGGAGTCCAAAAAAGAGAAACCTGCAAAACAGGAACCGATGAGTGATGAACGGCGCAAAAAGAACGAGCGGATTGTGCGTCAGGCTCTGGAATGGTCCGAGTTTCTCCTGTCTGTACTCGAAAAAGATGAAGATCCGGGTTCTGTCAGTACCAACGAGCTGCTCCGACGATGCGGGGAAAAGCTGGACAAAGACACTCAGACAATTGTCACCTTTGGTAAATATCTTGTGAAAGCGAAAATAGAGAATGCAGCGCAGGTCATCGCTGTTTTTCAGCTGCTTTTCAAGTCCCAGTCAAAGATACTGGATCGGGATGACGCCCTCCGTGCACAAATGAACCGGATGAGCGTGAGGCTGGATGAAACAATAGTGGCCGGCGATGATCCGTCGGTACAAGGTGACGAATCCTGAAATTTCTCTTATCCAACTGAACCCTCCATCTCGAGTTCAATCAAGCGATTCATCTCGACCGCATATTCGAGCGGTAGCAGCCGGACAATCGGTTCGATGAAGCCGTTCACGATCATGGCGCGGGCCTCGTCGAGAGGGATGCCGCGGCTCTGGAGGTAGAAGAGATCCTCCTCGCTCAGCTTCCCCACTGTCGCCTCGTGCGCGATGGTCACGTCGTTATTGCGGATCTGGATGTCGGGGATGGTATCGGTGCGGCTGATCTCATCGAGCAGGAGCGCATCGCATTCCACGTTTGCGGTGCAGTCATGAGCATGCGGGGCGACTTTGAGCTGACCGCGGTAGATGGCGGTTCCGCCGCCTTTGCTGACGGATTTGCTGATGACTTTGGAGCTTGTATGAGGAGCCATGTGAAAGACTTTGGCACCCGTGTCCTGCCACTGACCCGCATTCGCGAACGCAATCGCCATGTGATCGCACCGCGCGCCCTCACCGACCAGGACGGAACAGGGGTAGAGCATGGTAACGCCGCTGCCCATGTTGCCGCCGATCCATTCCATCGTGGCGTCTTTTTCCACAATCGCGCGCTTGGTATTGAGGTTGTACGTATCGCGGCTCCAGTTCTCGACCGACGAATAGCGGGCCCTGGCTCCCGGTTTCACAAAGATCTCGACAAGTCCTGCGTGCAACGCGTGCGAGCCGTACTTGGGTGCGCTGCAGCCCTCGATGTAATGCACATCGGCGCCCTCCTCCACGATGATCAGCGTGTGCTCAAACTGGCCCATGTTCTTGGCATTCATCCGGAAATACGCCTGCAGCGGATCGCGGACGTGAACGCCTTTGGGTACGTAGAGGAAGGTCCCGCCGGACCAGACAGCCCCGTGCAGCGCCGCGAACTTGTGATCGGTATTCGGCACGCACTTCATGAAATATTTTTTGACGAGATCCGGATGCGAATGAACTGCGTCATCCATATCCAGGAACACCACGCCCAGATTTTCCCATTCTTTTTTCAGATTGTGATAGATCATGTCCGATTCATACTGCGCGCCGACACCTGCCAGCACTTTGCGCTCAGCATCAGGTATTCCGAGCCGGTCATACACTTTCCGGATTTCTTCCGGAACCTCTTTCCAGTCATCCGTGTTCTCCGCACCGGACTGCGCGTAGTAGATGATGTCATCCAGATCCAATTTGCTCAGATCGGCACCCCACGTTGGCAGTGGCTTCTCGTGAAATATCTTGAGCGACTGCAGGCGGTGCTCAAGCATCCAAGCCGGTTCTTTCTTGTCCGCGCTGATCTTCCGGACCAATGCTTCGCTGAGGCCCTTTTGAACGCCGTCCGTGTAGGGAGAGGGGTTCGCGTGATCAAAAGTTGCCCGACTGAGTTCAGAGAAAATTGTCATGATAGATGGGAGAGGGTGCGTCGCTTGCCGGCCGTAGCTCCCGCAGGAGCGAAGGCTGGTCGAAAGTCGAACGGGAGAGGCCGGAGAAGATGGGGGTTGTGCTCAAGAGGAGTGATTGTAATTGACCACGGGGGTTCAGACACTACAATTGCTGACCTTTATGGATGAATCTCCCAAAGCACCGGAGGCAACTGCGGACAAGCAGGCCTACTACGTCGCCAGAAGACTTGCACGGCAGGCAGTGAATACCATTTCGATGCCTCCGGACAAGATAACAGGAGAGGTTCTCCGGAAAAGATTCGGGTATATTTCGGATGATATTCTCGCGAGAATCATGGGCATCCTGCAGTCAGCGGATGCGCAGACTATTATCAGTCAGGATGTATTGGCCTCTAGCGGCGAAAGGCGAAAGACAAAGGAGCTACTGGGACTCCGGGTACCGTCTCCGGAGGATCTTTCTGTGGATTTTCAGTCACCGGAAACTATTTTGAATATGCTGCTCGCCTCGGTCTACCGGCACACACGCGAGGCTCTGATCACGAACCTGCTGAGCAACAACAGCATCCGCAAAATTTGCGGCGAACTGAAAAAAATAAGCCAGCCGGCACGGGGCAAAATCGGTGAATTATTGCTGCAGACGATACTCCAGAAATTTGTACTTCCCGCTCCCCCGCTGAACGGGACACGGTTGCTCCGGCACGAGGTGCCTTTCGCGATGCCGGCCGGGTATGTCATGACAGCAAAGGAATGCAATTATTTCCTCTGGAAAGACGACAAGCTGGTCACGGAATTTGATGCAGTGATTCTTCATGAAGCGGATCCGCCTCTGATTCATTGTTTTGATTGTTCAACGACAAAAGAAAGTGGCAAAGCGAACAGGCGGTTTCTGGAATATCGCACCGATGCATTGAAAGACAATAGAACGCCCGTTCCCTTCAAACACATTGTTCAGTATTCCAAAAACATCGGTTTTCCGCACGAATCCTATCCCGGCATATGGCATGTCGGGCTTCCTGTCGCCGGGCAGGTCAGGACGTTGCCATATCCAAAAAAAATATGTGACGTCTTCCCGTGCTCCGATACTATCGTCACATGTTCCATCGTCTCCGCACCGCCTGGCACATCTACCGCGCATCTCTTTGGGACAAGCGCACACCACGCATGGCCAAATTTCTGCCATGGCTAAGCCTGCTGTACCTGATCTGGCCGGTCGATCTGGTTCCCGATGTGATTCCGCTGCTCGGTCAGCTGGACGACATCACGATGATCATCGTCTTCTGCCTGTGGGCATTCCGGATGATTCCGGAGGATTTGAAGAAAAGTGTGAAGAAGCGGGAGGTTATTGACGTGGAGGCGAGAAGGCCGTAGCAAACAAAACAAAAACATCCCTTCTCCTCGGGGAGAAGGTTAGGATGAGGGGAACAAAAACAACACAATGCGCATCACCCGGAAATTTTGTTTCTGTTTGTTTCCCCTCTCTCTAACTCTCTCCCCGCTGGGAGAGAGAATGTGTGCTGTTTTGTTTTTTGTATTGTTTTGTTCGCCTCCCGGGCAATGTCCTCAAGCACCCATTCCAGTTCGTCATACAACTTCTCATTCGGGTATCGGATTACACGATAACCCCGCACTTCAAAATACAGGGTTCGTCGCCGATCATAGGCCCGCCTTCTGTCATGACTGGGACCATCGAGCTCGACGATAAGCTTGGCCTGGACGCACAGGAAATCTGCAATAAACGGTCCAAGAGGCACCTGACGACGGAACTTAAAACCATGAAGTTTCCGACCGCGCACCTGCGTCCACAAACGATGCTCGGTCGCCGTCTCCCGATAGAGACGAAGCCGCCGCGCCCTTGCCTGAGTTAATGTAGAAGTAGGAAGAATATGCCTTAACATATGAATAACGTATCTCGTTCATATCTGCTTAACAGACCCAGCTCGAAAGAATCTTTTCCCCATCCCGTCTTTTCCGCATCCCCCAGCGCATCCCAGACGTTCCACACCCCCATAGAACACTTTCCTAAAAACCCCTGCAGGAAACGGAACACCCGTCTCTCACAAGGGCTAGTTCATCCCATCCCGCTTCACTCAAAAGATGGGACAACGACCATTATGACAGATAATCTAGATCTTGACAATCCCTCAAAATCCGTTATTATAACCAGCCAATTCCACCTCCCTTTCCATGCCGACCGCCACTAAAGAGAAGCAGGCCAAAACCGCCACGAAGACTCTCCCCACCGATGTCCGCATGCAGCAGGAAATGATGATCATGCGCGAGACAGACCAGTGGATGACGGAACATTACCGGTCCAGGAACTGAGACCAACGGACGCGATCAGCGTGATCCGATGATTCCGGAAAGTTCGCTCAGAGTTTTTTCGATGGCCGGGAACCACTCTGCATGCTCCTTTGCGGCGCACGTTTTCCAGCGCGCACAGACGGACGTCGCCACCCGCACCGCATTCTGCACTTCGGGAGTCAGATCGTCGTTTGTAGTCCAGGGAATTCCGGCAGTATCGAGCACCCGCATGACAGAAACAAAACGGTTGAGTGTCCGGGATACCGAATCGAGGAGAAGTTTTTCGCGCCGGATGTCGATATCGTACCAGTCAAAATCATCGTAAAAGTCCATGATGCCCTCCAGCAGGGTCTGGGATTTCTGGAACACGATTACCAAATCGGTCCAGGATTTTCCGGTCAGTGCGCGCTGCGTCTGCGCCTGGATGATCACGGCATCACAGTCGCGGCGAAGGATGAAGAATCCTTCGCGGATCGTGGAGAATGCATTGTGGAATGCGAGCTTATGGATGTTATAGAGCGCGATTTCCTGCTTCTGCGAGACCAGTTTGCTGATAAGCACTGCAAAGAGAAAGAAGCCGAGCATTGCTTCGGCGGCAGCGACCACTTTTGAAATCCCCAGAGGAGTCATGTCTCCGTATCCGCCCGTGGTC
>CAYGGB010000078.1:0-4912 GCA_964349295.1 uncultured Candidatus Peribacteria bacterium
AAGATCGCCCTCCAGAGCATGAACGAGTGTGACAGCGCCCTCGCGGCGTTCCGATTTCGTAGTATGCGCGACACGTTCCTCCAGGAAAATCTGCTCCAGTTCATCCATCCGCTTCGTCACGACGAGCAACGACCACGACTGCTGCAGTTTGTCGCGCACGTCATTCAAAAAGTCCGTCAGTGTGTAGAACTTCAGGACGGAGAGATATCGCAGATGAGCGTGATGCTTCGCGTTTTCAGGGAACGATGTGAAGTCGAGTGTCGGAATGATGTTCGGAATTTCGAGCTCATCCTGATCATCGAGAATCAGAAGTGCGCCTTCGGGAAACTGCCCATGCAGCTGCGATCGCCTGCTGTACGTCGCCGGAGAAATCCGCAGTATCACCCCCGCGTCCGTCACCTGCGACAGATCATGGACGTCCACCGCGGAAATTTTGTCGACAGTCTCAAAATCGAATGTGACACGATACGAATGTCCCGACTGGATCGGGAAAATGTCCAACACATCACCGATACGCCGATACTCACCAGGATTCAGATACAGGTCGCTGCCGTGGGAATATCCTCGTTCAATCAATGATTCAAAGAGTTTTGTAAAATCCACCTTCTTCCCTTTTTTGATCTCGATCGTGCCTTCCTCCAGTTCCGCCATCGACGGGAATTCCGTATCCCACGTCTGGCGTGACATCAGGAAAATCTCCGGACGGACGGATGCCGGGGGGGCCGACCGCATCGCCAATAGGAATGCCTGCATCTGTTCAGGCTGGATATGACCTTCGATATTTTCGACCGGATGAATGATGGACGCGTCGCACTCGAAAAACTTCAGCCAGTGACACAGCGCCTCCACGGACTCCTCCGTCTGGGTGACCAGGAACGCGCGCCGCGGATGGAACCCGAGTAAATGACTCGTTAGCATCGCCTTCGCCGTCTCGTTCGACGCGCCCGACACCGTCAAATCCCCCTCTTTCTGGAGGAGGGCGGCGAGGTCTCGATGGGTATCTGGTCCGAGAAGGAGAGAGGGGAGCATGACAGTCGAAAAATACTGATCTGTGATTACCGACGAAAGCCTCGGCGCCGCTTGCGCATGAGGAAAATCACTTACCGTCGATCTGTGGATATCCTACTCTGAGAAATCAGCATTGTCTACTCCTCCTGCATCCTCAGCGGCATCACCAGATGCAGGTAATTCTTTTCATTTGGAAGAAGAAATAGCGCCGGATGCGTGCTGTCCGTCATCTGCATCACAATGGAATCGGCGTCGACGTGTCCGAGAAAATCGAGGAGATAACTCGAACTCAGCGCAATCTTGTTATCTTTCCCGGTGATCTCCGTCATCAGGAACGCCTCATCTTTTCCAATCGGCGTCTGCGGCGTGGCCACGCGCGTCTGGCCTTTTTCACAATGAAACGTGAGATTGTTATTCATTTCTTTTGCAAAGTAATGCATGCGCTTTACCGCTGTCGTCAGTTCACCGACAGAAAACTGGACTGTCGTCGCGGTCTCCTTAGGGAGAATCTGCTCGTAGTTCGGGAACTTTCCATCGATCAGGCGCGAGAGTAGGCGGGTGTGTCCGTACTGGAGCTCGATCTGCTGTTTGCTGAGCGTGACCTGGACGGCATTATCATCACCGTCACGGGCTGAGGAACCACCTTGGTCTGCATCTTTGGATTTTTCTTTCTTCTCCGGTTTATCAGCCTTTTTCGCGCCCAACATCACCTTCAACTCTTCCAAAATCTTTGTGGGAATAATGCAGGAGATCTCCGCACCGCCTACATCCGTCGCAATCCTGTATTCCGAAAGCCGGTAACTGTCTGTTGCGACCAGGACCACCATATTCTTCTCGCTACGTAGATACACACCCGACAGGACCGGGCGGAGTGATGTTCTGGTAGACGCAAATGTGACGAGATGAAGGGCGTGGAGGAGGGGAGAGAGTGGAAGAGTGAACGCCGTCTGTTTTTCCACGGCCGCGATTGTCGGATATTCACTGGAGGCTTCACCGGCGATGGAGGTTTTTGTGTGTTGGGATGTGCATTTCAAAATCGTCCCCTCACTCGTTTCCAATAAAACCTCGGGATCCGTATTGTACTGCGCGAAGTTCAAAATCGCTTTCGCGGGAATTGTTATCGATCCTTCATTCTCAATTTTCGCTTCAAAACTTGTGATAATACTCAGTTCAAGATCTGTCGCACTCACCGTGCATCGCCGGCCCTGCGCTTCGATCAAAATGTTTCCCAAAATCGGTAACGCTTGCGCACTGCCAATCGCTCGGCTCACAAGTTGGAGCGACTGCAGAAGACTGGAAGTGGAACAGGAAAATTTCACGCGCTTATAATATGGTATATAAAAGCTATTTCCTAAATTCATCATCATCAATACCCATTCCTCTCTCTCCACATTTCCAGTCTATGCTGTGGAAAACCACTGTAAAGAGACGATGAAGGTTGAAAATTCCCCATCAAATCAGAGATCGAACAATTATAGTGTGTGGCAAGGGTGTGGATAACTGGTGGATAACCCAGGAGAATGGCTCTGGCAGGGCCAAGTTGTCCTGTTTCCGCATACCAGAGCCAAGAACAACTCTTGTGTGTGGATTTGTGCCGGTTGGCCATGGAGAACCCCAAAACCCACTTATCCACAGGGGTGTGGACAAAGGACACACGGTTTCCCAACCCCAAAAAGACCGCATGGTTATGCGGAAATGTAGGGGGACGGCATGCCGTGCCCTTACAGGGATTTCCGGTATTTTCCCCGCTGGTCGTTCGCCGGAACCGCCGTCTTGTTGGGGCGGATCTGCACGATGCCGTCTTTTACATTCACAAAACTTCCGTCGGGAATGTCCGTGCGGAGAAGTGCACAGTCCGAGACAAACGTTCCCGCACCGATCTTCACACCGGGATAGCTGGAGGTCTGCGTGCTGAAACGGCAATCATTGCCGATGATCATGCCGAGTTTGGTGAGTCCGGTCGGAATAGGTTCGCCCTGTAGGGGCACGGCATGCCGTGCCCCTACAGGGCCGGGTGCCGACATGATCTCTCCCTCATCCAACCGCAGATTCCCCGTCGTGCTCCCCCCGCCGAATGACACATTCTTCCCGATAATCGAATCCCCCAGATACGTCATGTGTGTCCACACGGGTCCCGCCAGAATCGAGCCCTTCACTTCGCTGTTGTACCCGATCACGCAGTCATCACCGACGCCCGATCCACGGACGAGTGCATTGTTGCCGATGATGCAATTGCGCCCGATCACGCACGGCCCGACAATGGTCGCATGCGGGAGAATCTTCGTGCCCTCGCCGATGCTCACATTGCCGTCGATAACCGCGGAGGGATGGATTTTCACGGAACGGTGAATTGAGGATTTCGTTATCTGCGAGAGGAAATGTTCGAGCAATGTCAGGAGGTGCCACGGGTACTTCACGGGCTGCCAGAAGCCCTCATAGGGAACGGCCCGATAGGTCTTTTCCGTGAATAACGACTGCAGCGCCAGTTCATATCCGTCATCGCGATGGTTCTTCACGTTCTTGAGTGCGTCGAGAAGTGTGGCAGGATCGTTGTGGATGTGCGCGACGATATTGATGAGCTTGCTCGGCTCTTTTCCTTCTCCCGGTTTCTCAATAATCGCCGTGATCTTCCCGCCTTTCACTGAGAGATATCCGCCCGGGAAATATTTTTTTACTTTCCGTGCGAGGATCGCGCCGTCTGTTCCGGGTTTTGCTGCGGCAGCCTGAAGATCTTTGATTGCCGATGGATCGATTACATCATTACCAGAGATGATCATGACGGGTCCGCCCTTCATCTTCGGCAGTGCACTCATACATGCTCCCTGCATCCCAAGATCGAGATCCTTCTGTTCGATCTGCGGAAGATCCGGGAGGAGTTTTTTCAATTCTTTTTTATTGTGTGCTCCGACGACCAGCGTGATGTCCTTCACTCCGGCCAGCTTCAATGTCTCCACCTGATGCTCCGCCAGAGTTTTCCCGGCAATTGGAAATAGGGATTTCTCTGACAGTGGCCAGAAACGCCGAGAGCGACCCGCAAGCAGAAGAAGAACCTTCATTGGTGACAGTTTAGCGTAATGAAGGAGAATTCGCCGGTTGACGGTTTTCAGGCGCCCTTGACCATGTTTATTGACGTTCCATAGGGGTGTGGAACTGATTTTCTGGCTCCAGAAAGAGGAAAAACAGGGGTACTGAAAAAGAAATGATTTGGCGGGTCTGGCGGTCATTTTGCAGGACTGCGAATCTGGAATGCTATGTGGCGAAACCCACTTGTCCTTCTCGCTCTGGCGGCAGCTGCAGGAATCATTCTCTGCGCCCATGAGCTCCTGCTCCTGCCCGATGGACGTCTGCATGTGTATTTTCTCGATATCGGCCAGGGTGACAGTGCGCTGATCGTGACGCCGTCGGGAAGGCAGATCGTGATCGACGGCGGGCCCGACGGTTCTGCCATCCGTGAACTGGGGCGGCACATGCCGTTCTTCGACCGGACGATTGATCTGCTCGTTCTGAGTCACCCGCACATGGATCATCTGTTTGCGTTCCCGGATATTCTCCGTCGCTATCGCGTGGGACGGATTCTCATGACGGGCGAGGAAGCCTCGCTGCCGCGCTATCGCGAGTTCCTGCGGCTGATTGCGGACCAGAAGATTCCGGTGTTGCTCGCTGATCCCGAAAAAGACATCGACTTCGGCGATGGCGTCACGCTCGACATCATCTGGCCGCGACCGGGACTCTTTGGCACGAAATCGGACGGGAACAACACATCCGTCGTCCTGCGCGTTCTCTCGCAATCAGGAACAGTCCTTTTCTCCGGTGATGCGGAAGAGGAAGAAGAGCGCGCAATTCTCGCATCCGGAGCAGATATCGCTGCGACGATTCTGAAGGCCGGACATCACGGCAGCAAAAC
>CAYGGB010000079.1:0-2487 GCA_964349295.1 uncultured Candidatus Peribacteria bacterium
CCTCGATCCTGAGCAGTTCATTGTATTTGCAGATCCTGTCCGTCCTGCTCAGCGATCCCGTCTTGATCTGTCCCGTCTGCAGCCCGACCGCAAGGTGTGCAATGAATGCATCTTCGGTCTCGCCGCTTCGATGACTCACGACGGCGTTCCACCCGTTCTCCTGTGTCATCCGGATCGCGTCGACAGTCTCGCTGACGGTGCCGATCTGGTTCAGCTTGATGAGGACAGCGTTGGCAGCACTCTTCGCGATCCCCTGTTCTATGCGCTTCGTGTTCGTCACAAACAGGTCGTCACCGACGAGCTGCAGTTTTTTGCCAAGTTTTTTCTGCATCATTCCGAATCCATCCCAATCGTCCTCGGCGTGACTGTCCTCGATGCTGACAATCGGGTATTTCGCTGAGAGCGTGGAGTAATAGTCCGTGAGTTCTGCGGAGGATAATGATCGACCTTCGATCGCGTAGACGCCGTCTTTGCAGAATTCCGACGCAGCGGCATCGATCGCCATCTTCACTTTTCCTGTATATCCCGCCTGATCGATCGCTTTTTGCAAAAAACCAAATCCTTCATCCGAGTTCTTCAGATGCGGAGCAAATCCTCCTTCATCCCCAACCGCCGTCACATACTTCCCCTGCTTCAGAAGATTTTTCAGCGCCTGGAAAATTTCCACGCCGGCCCTGAGCGCATCACTAAATGACGAAAGTCCTAACGGAACGATCATGAATTCCTGAAAGCTCAGACCCGAATCCGCATGCGCACCTCCATTCAGGACATTCATAAGCGGCACCGGCAGAAGGACATTTTTAGACACATCGACCTCAAACTGATTAGCGAGAGACTTCCAGAGCGATGATTTTTCCGACATGGCCCGTGCCCGGCACACCGCCATCGATACGCCTAGAATCGCATTCGCGCCCATTGTGGATTTATTCTCGGTCCCGTCTGCGTCCATCATCAGCTGATCAATTGTCCGCTGGTCAGAAACAGATTTTCCCTTCAATGCCTTCGCGAGCACAGTATTGACGTTTCCGACGGCTTTCCCGACGGATTTTGCCATGTATGTCGTCTTGTCCCCATCCCGCAACTCGAGTGCCTCATGACTGCCAGTCGATGCCCCGGACGGGACAGACGCGCGACCGAAGGAACCGTCATCCAGTGTGCAGTCGACCTCAACGGTCGGGGTACCGCGGGAATCGAGGATCTGACGGGCGTGGAGGGATGCAACGGTAGTCATGATGCAAAGAGTACTGGAAAGCAGTGACTAGTGACTAGTAGGGACTAGGGATTAGGGATTAGGGATTAGGAACTGGAACAGAATTTATCTCGGGATAATAACGACAAAACGGTTTGTCGGTGGTTCCTAGCCCTATTCTCTAGTCACTCGCACGCTAGACCATCAACCTCTTCCTGCTCCGCTGATGCATCACAGCACAGTATCCCGCCACAAAGAATATCGCCATCGCCTCCATCTCGCCTCCCGACTTCGTCAGACCCGTTCTCGGCTTCATCACGATGTGCTTTTTGCCTTCACTGGTCGCGGACGACCGTGCTGAGGCAGCAATACCGGACATGTTCGCACCAAAAAGCTTTGTCGCGCTCTTCACACCGGCAAGCGACGAACTCACGGTGAGCGGGTGCACTTTCCCCTCTTCCACTTCACGCAACTTTATTCTCCAGGCTTCTTCTTCGGGAACGGATGATGACGACAGGTTCTTCTCGCCGCGGGAACTCGCCGTCAGCGACGCGGAGCTTGAACTGTCGCCCGGAACATACGCGATATCCCCCACCGTCTCGTCCCACAGCATCGATGCGAGCTGTGTATTCCAGTGCGTATAATTTTCGCTCGCATAGGCGACAACGAGGAACGGTACGAGCAGGAGCGTTAAAAAGAGTATCCGGGGAACACGGCGGCGCAACACCTGCAGACAAAAAGCCATCAGTAGGACAAACGTCACGACGACCGCCGGAGCAGTCCATCCCCAGGTGTAGATGCGATAGAGCGACTGCAGACGCGGTTCCTTGAGAAGCGCGATCTCGATGAACATCCACACGAGTGCAATCGTTACCGGCGCAAAATGCAGTGCACGAAACGAATAATCCGCCCGGTTGTTTTTCAGCAGAGGATACACGAGCGCGGGAAAGATAACGGCGCCCAGGAACACACCGACCCATGGAAGAAAACCGTCCGGGATATGCGGGAGCGTGGACACCAGAACCCCCGTGAGAACGGTGATCACTGCCAGCAGGACGATCAGAATCGTCTCCGTAAAATGCTTCAGAGGCATAGGAGACACAGTGTGTCGGATCTTGCCTCCATGTCAATTCGTTATTCCATAGACAAATGTCTACTTTTTCTTGCCTGGTAAATATCGCGCGCGCGGATCCTCCGGCGTCGCGGTCCTTGGCAGAACTTCGTAGTGTCTCATGCGAAAAAGCCGGTATTGAAGCACGATGATGAGCACGAGAAGAACAATCCAGACAACCCATGCA
>CAYGGB010000079.1:2497-4897 GCA_964349295.1 uncultured Candidatus Peribacteria bacterium
ACCCATGCAAAACGCATCGCCAGAAACTGGATTTTCTCCACGCGGGAAACCGTCAGCAGAAGACCGCTCAGTCCGAACCAGAATGCGATGGAAGACCATGAGCGGCTGAGCTTTTTGGTGACGCCGTTTGTAAGCTGCTTTCTCCAGAAACGAAGGGCAATTGATGCGAGGATGAGGCCACCGCAGAGGGCGAAAAGGATGAGAATCTGGACGCTGCCATACGTGAGACGGCCGGGATTTGGGTAGAAGAGATAGGTGGTGAGGTAGTAGGAGAACATGAGAGCGGAATATGGGGATGAATTGATTGGAAGCAAGTGTATGAAACCGAAGATGCCGATGCAACCGGGGTAACCGAGGATATCACTCTTTGGTTGCTTCGGTTTCTTCGGTTGCCTTGGAATCCTTCTTCAGGAGTTTCCTCAACATCCTCTCCATATCCCGCTCTTTAAGCGTCATTGCCGGACGGATCAGGAGGTACAGCAGGAATCCGACCACCGGAAGCAATGCGACCAGCAGGATGCAGAGAATCTGATAGAAGAATGACCGTGTGCGCAGAAGGATATCGCGCGTGGTGAAGAAGACGAGATAGACGGCGACAACGGCAAGCCCCAGCAGGGAAAGCTGGACCATGCGGATTGCGGGATTGTCGGTGATGAGGGACAGGAAGAATTGCATACCGGCATGATCGTGCATCGGACATTTTTCGGCAAGGCGCTTCCCTCTAGAAATACGGATACCTTCGCCGCTCGACGACCACGTAGACGACGGTGATCAGCAGAGCCAGCACTGCGAGCAGCTGGCTGATGTGCAGTTCGTACGTTTCCAGATCCAGCCAGGGGCGGATGAACATGTATCCGACGGTGGCGAGAACCAGAAAAAATTCATATCCCAGTGACACTGTTTTGCTGATGCGCGTTTCGATGATGGCAAACACGCCAAGGCTGAGGAACAGAAAAATCAGAACGCAGAAATCCAGCAGCGTTGCAAACACCGGAATGCTGAAATCGCCGCGGTACGATTCGAGCAGGAACGTCCCCACACAGGCGATCGCGATGCCAAAGAGCGTCTCGGCACCCACGCGATTGCTGCGCTTGCGGATGACCAGCAACAGGAATGTCAGCAGAAAGTAAAACAGCGCGTAGTAGAGCTGCACGGGATGCAGCGGAATCGTGTACCGGACGTTGGACGCGTCGTACGTGACACCCCAGAACATGTCCGTTGGCTTGCCGTACGCCACCCCCGCGAAAAACGACCCCAGCCACGAGAACACCAGCCCCAGGCACGCCGCAGGCAGCAGCGCATCCAGCCATTGCAGGAACGTCGTCCGCTGGCCCCGTGTCGCAAAGTACAGCACCATCCCGATGCCGACGGCGCCACCGAGGAAACTGAAGTTCCCATCATGCAGAAAGACGACCCGCAGGGGCTCGCGCAGATACGCGCGGTAATCGGCAAGGATGGAAATCATCCGTCCTCCCAGGACAAATGCAACGATGTACCACAGGCTGTGATCGCGAAAATGCTGGAGACTCAGGTTCGCACTCTCGGCAATACGCAGAAAAAACTCGGCGCTGAGCCAGATCCCGATCAGGATAAAGAGAAGGCGGGTCCAGATCAGGAACGGGCCGACTTCGAAGGCTTGGAACATGCGGGAAGGATAGCAGAAGGGATGAAACTGCCGAAGCATGTCATCCTGAGCGGAGCGAAGGAGACATGCGGAAATCAATATAATGCGGTCGCATTGTCGCACTTCGCTCCGCTCAGTGTGACAATGCTCGGTCTCTAGCCGATCGACGCCTCCAGCTTCCTCCCCTGAACATCA
Source organism: uncultured Candidatus Peribacteria bacterium (assembly GCA_964349295.1). GTDB lineage: Bacteria > Patescibacteriota > Gracilibacteria > Peribacterales > Peribacteraceae > JABFSS01. The sequence continues at coordinate 4,317 of CAYGGB010000079.1, forward strand.
CCGATCACCGATGCCACAAATTCATTCACGGAGACCACCACCTGCTTCTTCGTCTTCACATTTCTCACCGTCACACTTTTCGCCTCAATCTCTTTATCCCCAATCACCAGCAGGTACGGGATCTTCCACATCTCCCCTTCCCGGATTCTCTTGCCGAGCGAATCTTCATGACCGAAGAACTGCGTGCGGATGCCTTTTTCTTTGAGTTGTACCTCGAGATCGTGCGCGAAAGCCTCGTGTGTTTCCGCAACCGGAACGAGACCAACCTGGAGCGGCGCAACCCAGAGCGGGAAAAGGCCTGCGTGATGTTCGATGAAAATCGAAAGGAAGCGTTCGAGTGATCCCATGATCGCGGCGTGGATCATCACGATGCGTTCGCGAATCCCCTTCTCATCGATGCAGTAGAGATCGAACCGTTCGGGCATGTTGATATCCAGCTGGATCGTCGCCACCTGCCAGTCGCGGCCGATGGAATCCTTCGCGATGAAGTCGACCTTGGGACCGTAGAACGCTGCTTCGCCGGGACATTCGAAAAAGTCCGCCTTGCGATCGACGGCGATGCCGCGCAGTTCTGCCTCGGC
>CAYGGB010000080.1:0-4852 GCA_964349295.1 uncultured Candidatus Peribacteria bacterium
GTCATTACAAATGCGTCAGATCCGGAGCCGGAGCCGTAGGAGACGACGAGGATTGTCTGGTTTTTCTTTGCGCTTTCGAGGACGTACGTGAGTCCGAGAGGGGAGCAGGCGGCGTACGTGTTGCCGATGGCGGGGACGATGAAGCCGAGGTCCATTTGTTCATCGGTGAAGCCGAGTTTCTTGGCAGCGGCTTTGGGAAATTTTGCGTTGGGCATGTGGAAGACCACGTGATCAATGTCCTGCGGCTTGAGTTTTGCGATAGCAAGAATGCCTTTCGTCACCTCCTGCACGTGCCGGAAGTACGCGGGTTCTCCGGTGAACCGTCCCGCATGGTGCGGATACTTTTCCCCGTTGGGACGCCAGAAGTCCGGTGTGTCGGTCGTGAAGGACAGCGTGTGATCGATCCGGCAGAGTGCGTTCTTTGTCTTCTCCTGTCCGATGATCACAGCCGCAGCTCCGGCAGCTGCCGTGTATTCCAGTGCATCACCGGGACGACCCTGTGCCGTGTCCGTTCCGATCGCCATCCCGATATTCACTTGTCCCGCGCGGACCATCGAATCCACAATCTGCATCCCCGCCGTCCCCGCCTTGCACGCGAATTCCAGATCGGCGCAGTGGCAGAACGGATGGAGATCGAGTGACGATGCGAGCATTGAGCTTGTCGGCTTTACCGCGTATGGATGACTCTCGGAGCCGACGAAGATCGCTGAGATTTCGGACGACTGGATCTCCGCAATTTCAATCGCCTGTCGTGCTGCTTCAAATGCCATTGTAAAACTGTCTTCATCAAGTCCTGGCACAGTCTTTTCGCTGATCCCGAGTCCGGAAACAACCCCTTTGGCATCCTGACCATAGTGTTCGGCAATGGAGGCGGTTTTGACCCGGAATTTGGGCAGATAGCGGCCGAATCCGATAATGGCTGATTTGGACATCCGGGGCAGTCTAGCACAGGAAAAGGGGGCTTTCCTTCACAAAAAGGTCATTAATGTCATTACAGCAAAAGGCGGCAGACAAGCTGCCGCCAATTTACTCCTTTCGTTATCTGAGGCCCTTAGTACATGAAATTCCATTGATTGAGCGAGTGAGCCACATGGTCGTTTATCTGCTGGCGCAGACTTTCCTTGCTGTTGCTACCAGCGACTTCCTCTGTGAGCTGGGTGATCTGGTCGGGATTCCAGACGGCTGCTTCCGCAACGAGGATGTTCGCGGTTCCGTGGACGATTTCGGCTGCCCGGACAAAATCGGGGAAGCGTCCTGCCAGATTTTTCAGAGAGCGTGACAGCTCTCCGAGGGTTGTTTCAGCTCCGAGTTGGGCGGCAGTCGCTGCCGTGAGAATCAGCGTTTTGACGTAGACTTCTTCCCGATCTTCGTCAGTGACGCCGAGCATCCGCTGCAGCCATCCCTCTGGTTGATTTGCGAGAGTGGCGTCCAACAGGGACTTAGAATCCCACTCAAGCATTTTCAGCAAATTCACCTTGGCCTTCGAGAATTGATCTCGTCGGCCTTCCATCAACTGTGGCATCGTGTACCTCCTAGGCCTCTGAAGTGAAAGAAGCAAAACCTCTATCGTGAAACACGGAGAGGACTTTGCTAAAATAACAAATATTATTTATTTTGTCAATCTGCCTAATTTTCCATGTGCTGAAGCCAAAGTATGCCCAGCCTGCGCCGCAAGAAGCGAAATCTCCCCCGCAAGAACTGCCGCACCAATACTCTCAGCAAGCTGGGCTTTCGGATGCAGCGATGTCTTTGATTGCATCAGCATTTTGAGGCATTGCGATTGCGCGGGGAGGGTGGTGCCGCCGCCACGAAGACCTATCAGGATCGCAGGCGAGTGGATTGCAATCCTTAGATTCGTTTCTTCGTTTCTTCGTTTCTTCGTCGCACCGGGTGCAAGTTGCACTGAAGTGTCGGTGAGGGAGCCTTCGACGACGTGGGCGGCATCCTGTCCGGTTGCGAGATAGAGGGCTGCAATGATATTGGCGGCGTGGAGGTTGGAGCCGAGGGCGCCGGCGATTGTTGAGCCGTGTTTCAGTTTGGCTTCTGCGACGGCGAGCAGGGCTTCAGGAGTTGTTTTGAGAACATCATGAATCACGTCCGGCGTCAGGATCGCTTCTGCAGTCACTTCATATCCACGTCCTTTGTCATGCACACGTTGGCTGGGTTTCTTATCCGAATCGACGTTCCCGGCGACCGTTATGAATTCCAGCCCGTCGATGTTCTTTTCGATCCATTCACCGACAGCCTGCGCGGCGATTGTCACCATGTTCATGCCCATGGCTTCGTCGGTGTCACAGAACAGCGTGATAAAGAGATGATCATCGGCTGCGTCGATGTCATATTTCAGGACTTTCAGATGCCGGCTCGTGGTCTGCGCAATCGGTATCCACTGTTTTGCCGCTTTTCCCACAGTTGTCCGTGCATCAGTCCTGATCTTTGCGTCTTGAATCCTGAAGGCGATTGAGCGGCTTATCCCATGATGAACCGATGATGTCGTGACTCCTCCCGACATTGAAAGTGCTTTGCATCCTCTGTTCACGCTCGCAACCAACGCGCCTTCCGTCGTTGCAAGTGGCAGATGAATATCGTGTTTCTGGCCTGAACTGAATGTCACGGTCAGTGGTCCTGCGTAGCCGACGGGAACCGGAACATGGCCGAGCATCTGTTCACAGTTTTTTTCATCCGCATGTCCGATAGAGTCGGGCGCAGGATTCAGGGCGGAGAGATCAAGATTCAGGTCTTTCTCCACGCGGGAACGGCGCTCGGAGCAGCGGTCTTCGGGGGTTCCGTCGGTGATGCCGGTTCGCAGATCCATGGTCACACTATACGCGCGCCGGAGCCCGTCTTCGCCTCAAAAATCACGCAGTCTTTCTGCTCTTTGGCGAATGCGAGGACCGTTGCCCGAGCTTCATCTGTACAGAACAGGTGCACCGTCGGCCCTGCGTCCATCGTGTAGAGGACGGGGAGATTTTCGGACGTCCGTAATTCTTCAATCGCATCCGTGATCCGGTACGTCGCGTCATTCAGATACTTGAGCGATGGCGTGCTCGACTGCATCACGTTGTGCATGTCCCAGCAGTCTTCTTCGACCACGCGCTGCAGCTTTTCAAAATCTTTCGTGAGGATTGCATCGGTGCATTCTTTCTGCCGCCGCGGGATCTCCTGGAGACGCTTCTTGTAGTACGGGCTTGTCCACGCGAGCGCATGCCCCTCGGTCGAGCCGACATCTTTCTCTTTCTGCGTGGGGACGAGAATGATGTCGTGCAGAAGCCAATGATTCTCGTCGGCGATCTGGACGGCATGTGACGAATCCGCCTCATCACCTTTGCCTGCTATCAACGCTGCATATCCTCCATAGATGCTCCGTGCGGCTGAACCGGAGCCGAAGCGCGCGATGACGCTGATCTGCTCGTCATTCAGAGCGATCGTGTCGTTGATCAATCCTGCGTACGCTTTTGCAAGGCACCCGAAGACTGCTGCGGATGATGCCAGGCCGATGGAGGAGGGGATGTGGGAACGAACCGTTATGCTGGTTGCTCCAGGGATGGGATTGCGGATTGCGGATTGCGGGTTACGGGTTGCTTGCCCTGAGCCGGGTCGAAGGGCGAGTTGCGAGAGGTATGTCTTGGTGAGTTCCAGATGACGAGCGAAGCGTGCGATGTCTTTCTCCTTCAATTGTTTTTCTGTTCCATCCGCTCCGAATGATCGCACACTCATCATGGTGGCATGGTCGATGGTGATCTCGACGGATGGTGTATCCAGGGTCATCGAAAGTGAATCTGCTGCAGGGAGGCGGAGGTCGTTATTGCGGTTGCCCCAGTATTTGATGAAGGCGATGTTGGGGGTGGAGCGGGCGGTTATTGGCATAAGAATGCGATATTACACGATTGTATCGTGCGGACGAAGAGCTATAATCTTCCACCTGCATGAAATCACTCGATGAATGCAAAGGCATAACGTTCGACGTGGACGGCGTCTGGTTTCGCGGCGATGAATTTCCTGATGTCGCGGCGTTGAAATTATTGGTAGCGGCAGAACGACGGGGGCTGAAGATGACTTTCGCTTCAAATGGAGCTGGCGGACAAACTGCATTGAGTCAAAAATTTTCCAGAAAAGGCGTTGAAATCTCCAGAGAGAACATCATGACGGCTGGGCATGCAACTGCGGAATATCTTTGTAAAGAACAAGAGCGCTTACAGGAGAAATTGCGGGTTCTTTTTTTGGGACCGGAGGAATTGATGATCGAATGCCGGAGGCAATCTGTGGATAAGCGTTTGTTTCGCGATCCATTGGTTTTCAAAAATGATGTCTGGGATCCGTCAAAAAAAACATGGATTGCAAAAAAGAATCCCACCCATGTCGTTACAGCCCGGCATGAATTTAATCCGAGCACTGTGGAAGCGGCTGCGGCGGCCATCAAGCGGGGGGCAACGTGGGTCGCCACTGGCATGGATCATGCGATTACAACGGAATCAGGCGATCTGCGTGCGGGGACGGGTGTATTGGTCTCCGCAATCCAGAAAATGCTGTCAAATTCGGATGACCATTCGCAAGCCGCGCCGATCATCATGGGGAAACCGGATCCGCGGATAGTGCAGTATTGTCTCGATCAAATGGGAATTCCTCCTGAATTGGCCATCATGTTCGGAGATGGTATTGATACCGATATGGCCGTTGCAAAGCGATTGGGCATGACCCGGGCTCTTGTTCTGAGCGGGGTGACTAGCCGTCAGCGTGCAGAAAAGAATGCCGATCAGTTTGATTATGTATTTGACGACCTTGAGGATTTTGCGAAGGCTCTCAGGAAAAAATGATCACCAACGGATAGCCACGATTATCCAATGGATAAGAC
>CAYGGB010000081.1:0-4831 GCA_964349295.1 uncultured Candidatus Peribacteria bacterium
TCGTTGAGGGGATTGAGGAGGATAGCCAGACGAACGCGCTCGGTTGCCCCCGGCTCACGGATCCATGCGACGAGCTTGGAGCCATCCGGTGCCGGCTGGATGTTTGCGTTGACGGTCACGATTGTCGTTCCATCGGCAAACACATGCGATTGAGCGACGCCGTTGGCCTTGGACTCGCCTTCGCCCTTCATGGCACCGACGGCAAACCAGACTTCCTTGCCGTGAACAGGATGCACCACCTCTTTGCCGGTCGGCATCATCACTTCCAGCAATTCCTTGCCGATACTGACTTCGCGCCGGACGGTTTCCCGTTTGCCGCACGAGGCCAAGAGCAGAAGACAGGCGAGGCCGGTGAGGAGCGATCGGGTGCGGGTCATAGAACGGGTTCCAGCGCATGTCCTGAGCCTGACGAAGGATCGACATGCAACATGGAAGGAGAATCTAGCAGGACAGGGCAGCCGCGACAAACAATTCACCAGAGCAGTCCCGGCGTGCGCGTAACCGCCCGGGAACGCTCCTCTTCTGCATGATCGAGGACGCGGCCGGTGAATTCTGCAAGATTCCCCTTTTCTTCCGGGTACAGTGCCTGGAGCAGTTCACTCGTCCGACTGAAGGTTTCGACACTTTCCGACATCGCAATAAAATGCGTATTGTGCAGGATCGCCTCACCGAATATCCGGAATGTCGTGAGGAAATCCACCTTGTCGAGCTCAATGCGGTCAGAGAGCTTCCCGTCAGAGAGGATTTTGAGTGTTCCCTCCAGCGGTTCAAGATAATTGTATTTCCCCAGCCGGAGTGCCTCGTCATAGGATTCCAGCGCCTGTCCGGAATTTCCGCGCGCAAGTGCTACATTTCCACGCAGAATCCACACGCGTGCATCGTGATCATTCACGCGCGCATACTCATCGAGCGCGCCTGAGGCCTGATCAAGATCGCCACGCGACAGGAACAACGACGCCCTGCTCAGATGCATATCGCGGGAGAAGATTTCTTTATGCGCCTGTTCGTACCATCCGAGAGCGCCATCCCTGTCCCCCGCCGCTTCCGCATGCCGTCCAAGCGAAGACAGCATCAGGTAACGGCCCTCGAGAATAATCAAGCAGCCAAGCAGCACCGCCAGGAGAATGTCTGCCCGCCTGGTCCACCGGTTGATCGCTGCCGGAATGATTTTGACGGGACTCAACACCCCCAGCAGCAGCCAGAAGGGCAGCGTGATTCCCACAAACTGCAGATTGTAGTCGATCATGTTATGGGCGAGGACACCGGTCACCGCAATCAGTCCGGCCATGCGGAGAAATGAGAGATCATCTTCCGGCTGATCAGACCTGCGAGAGCGAAGACCGGACAGGGTTGCAGGCAGAAGAATCCGGATGAAGATGAAGAGCAGGAACAGGACAGCCGGCCATCCCCGTTCCATTGCCAGTTTGAGGAAGACGTTATGCGGATGGTCGGAGGTCGCAAATATCTTCGTCTGGAGCGCAGGCTGTTGAAACCGGAAGCTATAGGGACCGAGCCCGATGAAGGGGCGGATGAGCGACAGCCGCAGGGACTGACTCCAGAAATCACTTCGTTCGGAAATCGAGGAGGAACCCTCTGCGGCAGTGAATGTCGCCTTTGCCGCAACGGACTCGACCTGATGGTACTGTGAGCGGATCGCATTCACGCCGGAAAACATCGCAAGTGAGATCAGTGCCGTTGCAACGATGATCGATGACCATTGTGTGACATTCTTCCGGACATCCATGACAAGCGAGCCGGAGAGAAGGCGCTGCACGCCGACAATGACTATCCAGGCAGCGATCTGCAGGACAAACGCAAGCATCGCCCCGCGCGAGTAACTCAGCAGCAGGCAGGAGAATACGAACCCCAGAACCAGACAGCGCACAGGCGCAGGGAAACGACGGACGGATAGAACGACGAGCGGCCAGCTGAGGAGCAGATATTCAGCCCACGCATTCGGCCAGTAGTCTGTCGTGAACCGGTAATCGAAAAACGTCCCGACAAAACGGTTCACTGGCTGGAGAATATAGACGGGAATACCGATCACACACGCGATAACTGTCGCGACCGCAAGAACGGCGATCCACCGGCGGATGAACGGACCACCTCCCCGTTGCAAAGCCTGAACCATCCAGAAAAACAGCAGGACACATGCACCGTCACGGAACACTTCATCAAGGCCGTAATTCTGCGCCGTGGAAAAAATGAAGCTCGCGACCGTCCAGACAAGAAACAGCATCAGCGCGATCCACAGATCCATGGGCACCCGCGACTGGGGCTGACTGTCGATTGTGCGAAGCCAGTACCGGGCAAACGTCATCAGAACCGCGAGCCCCGCAAGAATCCACGTAGCCTCCAGACTTTTACCGCCTTTCCAGAGAACTGCGAGAGCGAGGAACGCAAGCGCAGCGTATTCAAGTATATATGCCGCCCGCTCTCGCGTTTTGTGCATAGGCCGAGTATGACAGGGTGCGGTGCGACTGTGCCAGTTTGATGGACCCCGAAGGCTGCAGAACGCTCTTTATGCTGTACAATCGCGGACTTCGCATGAATGACACTGTCATGACCGCCGGCACCCGACGGGCCAACACGCTCCGGCGGCATCTGTCCGCGACCTTGCTCGCGGCGTTTCTGATCCTCTGTGCGGTGACGGGGTTGCAGTGGGCGCAGGTACCGACCATCACCAAACGCAGTTTCGCGATGCCGCAGGGAATACTGCTCACCGACCGCGACGGCGGCGAGCTGTACCGGTTCTACCGGACAGATGACCGGATCGACCTGCCCGTGGAGACGTTTCCCAAAAGCCTGCGCGATGCGGTGATCGCGATCGAGGACCGCCGCTTTTTTGAACGGCCATGCGTCGATGTACGCGCGATCATGCGCGCAATCGTTGCGAATTTTTCCGAATTCAGGTCGCAGGGGGCATCGACCATCACGCAGCAGCTACTGAGGAATTCGTTCGACCTGCGTGACAAAACGTTCTCGCGGAAAATTCTCGAACTGTCGCTCGCGTGCAAAATGGAATCGGTCCTCGGAAAAAACGACATTCTCGAGCTGTATCTCAATCACGCGTCCTTCGGCGGAAGCTTTTTTGGCGCACAGGAAGCGAGCCACGTGTATTTCAATACGGACGTCCGGAATATCTCTGTCGCCCAGTCGGCGGTGCTGGCGGCGCTGCTCCAGCGGCCCTCGTACTTCAGTCCGTACGGTCCGCACCGCGAAACCACGGTGACAGGGGAAACGCTCAGGGCGATCCGCCAGGGAACAATCACATCGGTCCGGGATATTCCGGAGGAAGCGATGGAGCTGGGACTCATCGGCTCGCGGTACGCGACTGCAGGCGGTGATTTTTTTCTTCCGGGAAGAGCAGACGATGTTCTTGCGCTGATGCTCCACGCGGACTCGATCGATCAGAAAACATTTGATACTGCAAATCGAGAACTGAAAACAATGACATTTCAGCCACCTGATCATCCGGTATCAACGCCGTATTTTCCGGCACTCGTGGAGGAGGAAGCCGCATTTCTGCCCGGCATCGGCGACAAATGCAGGCTGCTCACGAGCGGCTGCAGAATCACATCGACGCTCGATCCCCGGCTGCAGTCCGTGGCAGAACGGATCGTGTCCGGGCACGCGCAGGAAATCAGGGACCGGTACCGCGCGCAGAATATCGCGCTTGTTGCCCTCGACCGTCGCACACGCCAGATCGTCGCGTACATCGGAAACGTCGATTATTCGGATGAGAGGAGCGGCTCACGCATCGACATGGCGCAGATTCCGCGGCAGCCGGGATCAAGCTTCAAACCGTTCGTGTACGCGACTGCATTTGAACAGGGCTACACGCCGGCATCATTCGTGCTGGACGGACCAGTAACGCTCGGCACCATGCGTCCCGAAAATTACGAACGCGGATACCACGGCTGGACGAGCATCCGCCACGCGCTCGCCGGTTCGCGCAATATCCCCGCAGTCCGGACCTTCTTTCTGGTGGGCGGCGAGGATCCGATTCTGGAGGAAGCCGCGCGCGCGGGAATCACGGAGCCCCTGACGCAGCGGGAATTCATGCGGGAAACGCGTCCGCATTATTCCTACGGCTATCCGCTCGCAATCGGATCCGCCGAAGTTCCGCTGATACAGATGGTGCAGGGGTACGCGACACTCGCAAACAACGGCGCATTCCAGCCCGCGACGGCAATCCGGGAGATCCGCGACGGCAGTGACACCGTTGTGTATTCCAATCAGGACAGGACAGTACCGGAACAGGCCATGCATCCGCTGATCGCGCGCCAGCTGACATCGATCCTGAGCGATTCCAAATTCCGCCCGACGAAGTACTGGGACGAACTGCTGACGCTCGACGGCATCGAGTCCGCCGTCAAAACCGGCACAAGCAACCAGTGTGTCGAGATCGATCTGGCAACGAGAGCATGCACGTCGATGCTCCCAAGTGATGTGTGGACGGTCGGATATACACCGTCTTTTGTCGTCGGCGTCTGGGTCGGCAACGCGACGCGCCAGCCGCTCACAGGCGACGCCGATGGTCTCAACGTCGCGTCCCCTCTCTGGAAGGAATTCCTGGAAGCGGCGCACGCGCTGTATCCGTCGGAACCGAAACAGTTTCCTGCATCATCAACGTTTGATAAAAAAGCGAAAGACGGGTTTTATCAGCCGCCAGTGGCGACAAATTGACCGGGACATGGCACAGACATGTGTTAAGATCCCCGCAGATCTTTCTTTCCGATAAGCCCAGATGGCGGAATTGGTAGACGCGCACGCTTCAGGAGCGTGTATCCTCACGGATGTGGAGGTTCGAGTCCTCTTCTGGGCACCA
>CAYGGB010000082.1:0-4720 GCA_964349295.1 uncultured Candidatus Peribacteria bacterium
AGAATATTGAATAGAGTACTTAATTCTTATCTCATAATTCTTTATTCTTCGCCCATGTCCGACCTCCTCACCATCACCGACCTCGAACTCTGGACCCGCATCGGCGTCCCCAAAGACGAACGAGAGTGTGAGCAACGGCTTCTGATGACGGTAGAGATGACGATCGACACCCGCACGGCAGCGAAGTCCGATGATGTGAAGAAATCCGTCAATTATGCCGATGTTTCCAGGGACCTGAAGACTCTTGCCCTCACGGAACGCAAAACCATCGAGCGTTTTGCAGAGGACGCTTCGCAGATGATCCTCCGGAAATACACAACTGCATCTGTGACAATTCACCTCCAAAAATTCCCTCTCCCAGACTCAAAAAACATCCAGCTGACGATCCGCCGCCCGTAAAATATTGACGAATATTGCGCGAAAGTGCATCGTTTTCCTTCTGTCATGCCCTCCATCTTCATCGCCATCGGCAGCAACATCAATCCCGCAAACAATCTGAAAGCGGCAGCCACTCTTCTGCGCGACGTTCATCCTGTGATCCGCTTCTCTTCGGTTTACCGCAGCTCACCGATCCACCATGAACAACAGGATGATTTCCTCAACGCCGTCGCCGCCTTCGACGCCGACCATTCGCCGGACCAGATTTATGATCTGATCAGTGAGGTGGAAAAAATCCTCAAGAAAAATCCCCCGTTCCGCTTCGGCCCAAGAACAATCGACCTGGATCTTCTTCTCCACGGAGAATTCGTCCTGCCGGACAAAGACGTCTGGGAATCCACGCATCCGAAATCCGAAATCCGAAATCCGCAACTTATCATCCCCCACCCCCGCATGCACGAGCGTCGCTTTGTTCTGGAACCGCTCACGGAACTGCTCGACCCGAACCTGAAACATCCGATCATCGGAAAAAGCTGGAAAGAGCTTCTGGAGCAGACGATGGATCAGCAGGTGAGAAGAATCGGAATCGTCCTTTGAATGAAAATTACACAAGGCAGATCTGATGGGAAGTTGAGGATGCTACAATCACTGTTCCTCTGCTTCACTACAGAGGAACAGGGCACCCGTGCATAGTTCATAGGCAACCCGGGCCACTTCCCTTTCGCGGGGAAGTGGCTTTTTTACTTGCGGGAGGCATCCGCCGGAGTAGGATGAAGATCTCCCCGATAACCCCCTGCGCTTCAGGGAAGAGCAGAGGGTTATCCGGGGAGAAGACGACCTCTCAGACTAGAGTGTCTGATCGAGATCTGGCTATATGGCCTCACAAGGGCTATTAGCCATGCTTTTAAAGAAAATACTTGACAGTATGATACAAGGGGGGTAGGATGTTCCTAGTCTACTCATCCGCCTGAGCTTGTGTAAGCCTATGCGGATGCGCAGCCCTTACCGGTTGCCGTCATTAAATCCTACATGCTCTGCATGTAGGTTTTTTTGATTGTTCCATTCGTGCCATACTTCTCTCATGGACGAACTGATCGAAAAACTTATCACGGCCCTTGGCGAAGATTCAAAACGCCCGGGATTGAAAGGAACACCACGCCGCGTCCGGGAGGCGTACACATTCATGACGTCAGGATACGATCAGGATATCGACAAGATCGTGAACAACGCGCTGATGCCCGTGGATACGGAAGGGATGGTCATTGTGAAGGATATTGAGATGTATTCACTCTGCGAGCATCATCTGCTGCCGTTTTTCGGCAAAGTGCATGTCGGATATATTCCGCGCAAGAACGTGATCGGTTTGAGCAAAATCCCGCGCATCGTCGATATGTTCGCACGCCGCCTGCAGGTGCAGGAACGCCTGGGACAGCAGATCTGCGACGCACTGGAAGAGGTCCTGCACCCAAAAGGCATCGGCGTCGTCATCGAATGCAGTCACCTCTGCATGATGATGCGCGGCGTACAGAAACAGCATTCAACAGCGGTCACTAGTTGCGTGAAGGGACTGTTCAAAAAAGATCCCAAGACGCGGGAGGAATTCATGACGTTGATCAGACGGTAACTTGTCCTCCCGAGTAGCTCGACGCGGAGCGGCGAGCGTATCGAGGGGGGGATGATCACGCCACCATATACTCCCGCTGCAATGTCTCCAGACCGTCCGACTGTTGGGCAAGTTCCACAATGCGGCTTTCGTCGGGAACGTAGGACAGCACGTGATAATAGGTGTCCTTATAGACCTCCGTGAGCTTTTCAAAACTCTTCGGCGCCGCTTTTTTCTGCTCAATAATGGCTCCGGTCTCTTCCAGCTGCGTCGCAGTGACTTCGCCTTCCTTGGGAGCGTCGTCGAGAGTGCTGGAAACGACGGGTGCCTCGTCTGGTGGAGCGTCTGCGGTCACGCTGCCGACCGCCTGGATCTCCTGATCGGTGTGTGCACGTTCATGGGCCGCGGCACCGATACCGACATCCTTATCGACAACGCTTTCCTGTCCCTGCATTTTTTCCAGATCGCCGGTTTCTGTTCCGGACGCTCCCAGTTGTGCCTGCGCCAGAGTATCGCCGTCATGCTGCTTGTTTTCCATATTGGTCTCGCTTGCGACCTCGTCCAGATCACCGGACGCAGTGTCCAGATGCTCCGCCGTTTCGCGAAGCACGTCGCTTTTCTTTTTCCCTTCCGCATTCGCCTCCGCAAAAACGCCATCAACGTCTTTTCGGGTTTCGGTCCTCGTGTCATCCAGCACGTCCATGACGTCTTCCTGAACATCCGCCGATGCCGCAGCACCTGCTTCCTGATCCTGTGCAGTATCCGCGGCGCGGCGGATATCCTGCGCCTTCGAATTGAGACGTCCGGCGATATGGCGGAACTTCTGACCGCGTGTGGTTTTGGCGGTGTCCCGGAAGATATCCTGTGCAAGTGAGAGACTGTTCATACACGCACAGTGTCCCATCAGTGGAAACGAGTGGTAGAGGTGGTCGTGGCGAATAGATGGATAGTCGATTTTTCCTCTTCCAATAGAGGAAAAACCCAAGACGGAGATCCCGATTATTGACGGAAAAAACGCTACGTGCAGAATGCGCTCCGTCAGTCTTCATGCATACTCTCAATACAGGTTCACTGGCACCAGAAAAACCGGGGGATATCGTTCCGCTCGAAGGGCAGTTCGTGAAAATCGTTGAATTAAACGAGAAAGATGTCACCTATCAGGTCCCAGGAGAACCAATGGCAGACATCATGCCAACGGATCAATTTGAGGCACTTCGCGTGGAAGCCGAAACAATTGAACGTATGGTGAATTTATTGACCTGAAACTCATTTTTTCCGTTCGTACGCGACGAACGAATATCCATACTGGTTTTTCGCGTCTTTTGGATGATCCTCTCTCTCAATTTGTTTCCATTTCTTCAGATCAATCTCCGGGAAAAGCGCATCTCCCTCCACCGTCGCATGCACGCGGGTGAGATAGATTTTCTGCGCCCTATCCATCGCCTGCGCGTAAATCTCGCCACCACCGAAGATAAACGCTTCGCCCGAAGGATCATCTTTGACCGCTTCAAAGGCATCGCCAAGTGACGCAACCACTTCGCAACCGGGATACGTCACCGCCTGTCGCGTGATGACGATGTTGCGGCGTCCGGGAAGCGCGCGGCCAATGGATTCATGCGTCTTGCGGCCCATGATAAGCGAATGGCCCATCGTGAGCTCCTTCATGCGCTTGAAATCGGCGGGAAGATTCCATGGAAGTTTCCCCTTGTTTCCGATGACGTTGTTATCGGACGCGGCAGCGATGATAGAAATGGTCACTTTTGGTTGCATAACAGACCCAGTCTGCTCTATACTATGACCATATGGCAACCAAATCTGTACACGTGCGTGTGGATGAGAAACTAAAAAAACGGCTGGAACATGTCTTTGGGCAAATGGGATTCGATCTTCCTACGGCCGTGAGAATCTTTTTCCAAAAAGTAGATTTGACCGGCAACATTCCTTTTACGATCGGAGTAAACAATGACATTGATTATTATACCCCTCAACAAATCGCGGAATTGGACAGATTGGCTGCAGATGCTAAAAAAGGCATCAATGTTTCAGGGCCATTTAATTCGGTGAAGGACATGTGGAAAGATATAATGAAAAACGAATCATGAAAATTTTCTACACAAAGAGATTTTTGAAAGACGTGAGGAAGCTCGGCACCGAAGACCAATCGCGGGCGTACAAGGCCCTGCTGCTGTTTGAACAAAATCCTTTTACGCCATCACTCCAGAACCACCCATTGAAGGGGGCACATGATGGCACCCGAAGTATTTCTGCCGCTTATGACCTGCGCCTGATGTATACGGAAGAAAACGGTCACATTACCGTCCTTTTTTTGAGAGCAGGCTCTCATAAAAATGTCTACGAATGATCACACCGCAATAGGAGCTTTAATCGAAGGATGCGGGTCATACCCCAGAATCTCAATATCCTCATATCTGAACTCATCAATCGATTTCACCTCAGGATTGAGTTTGAGCTGCGGAATCTTCCGCGTATCACGACTCAACTGCTCTTTCGCCTGATCCAGATGATTCGAATACAGATGCGCGTCGCCCAGCGTGTGAACGAAATCACCGACCTGAAGATCACAGACCTGCGCGATCATATGCGTGAGGAGTGCATACGATGCTATGTTGAACGGAACGCCGAGGAAGATATCGCCGCTGCGTTGGTATAGCTGACAGGATAACGCCGGTTTGCGATTCCCAACCGCAGGTGACACATAGAACTGAAACAACGTATGGC
>CAYGGB010000083.1:0-4672 GCA_964349295.1 uncultured Candidatus Peribacteria bacterium
TTATTATACATTAATTTAGAAAATAAATCAATAAGCTCTGTTTGTCTCTGTTGTCATGAATCTATCTCCGCGTTTGCCCCTCTCCTCTGATCATCCACTTATAACTCACAAGTTCATTGAGTCCCATCGGACCGCGCGCATGGAGTTTCTGCGTGCTGATTCCTATTTCGGCGCCCATGCCGAACTGTCCGCCGTCGGTGAAGGCGGTGGAAGCGTTCACGTAGACCGCTGCTGCATCGACGTCTTTCAGGAATCTGTCTGCGGTCACCTTGTCTTTCGTCACAATCGCTTCGCTGTGGCGCGACCCGTACCGGTCGATGTGTGCGAGTGCTTCGTCCAGATCTTTCACGGTTTTGACCGACATCTTCATCGAGAGAAATTCGATGCCAAAATCTGACGGCCCTGCCTGTTTCAGGAGTGCCGCATCGTACCGTCCTTTCAGTGCCGTAAATGCCGGGCCGTCCGCGAAAATTTCCACTTTCTTCTTGGTCAGCGGTGCGATGATCATCGCGAGATCCTTAAGTCTGGTTTTATGGATGATAAGCGTATCCACTGCGTTGCAGACGGACGGACGCCGTGTTTTCGCGTTGTAGATGATCGCTGCGGCTTTCTTTGCATCGGCCATCGCTTCCACATAGATATGCACGACGCCCGCTCCGGTTTCGATGACGGGAACCGTGGCGTGTGTCCTGACGGATTCGATGAGCGCCTTTCCGCCCCGGGGGATCAGGACGTCAATCATCCCGCGCGCCGTCATCATGGCTGTTGCGGACTCACGATCCGGCGGCAACAGGAGGATCACCGCAGGATCGATCTTGTGTTTTTTCATGACGGACTGGATCACGGTCACGAGCGCCTTGTTGGATTCCTGCGCGTCCGTACCTCCTTTTAGAACACATGCATTTCCTGACTTGAAACAGAGCGTGAAGACGTCAATCGTCACATTCGGTCTGGCTTCATAGATGACGCCGACAACACCGAGCGGGACGGTCATTTTCGTCAGATGCAGGCCATTCTTCAGTTTTCGATCTTCCAGAATTTTCCCAAGCGGAGAGGGGAGCGATGCAACCGTCTTCACATCGTTGGCCATGTCTGCGATCCGCGCGGGATTGAGGGCAAGGCGGTCAGCATTCGGGTCCGTCTCCTTCATGCTCTCCAGATCTTTTGCGTTTGCCGCGAGGATGATCTTCTCGTTCTTGAGGAGCGCACGGGAAAGATCCGTGAGGACGGCATTCACGGTCTTCTCCGGTAGCATCGCCAGCGTTTTGCCAGCAGATTTCGTTTTGGCCAGTGCGGTGGGGATGTTGATCATAGAATTCCCAACGTAGGTCTTCGACCTGCAATTATGAATGAAGCGAGCGCGACCGTATGATCGCTGTATCGATTGCTTCCGAGAATACTGATTCAAGATTCTTCTCCTTTAGTGTGTTCAATGCAACCTCGGTCACGCCGCCTTTGGATGCGACGGCTGCCCGCCAGTCGGCAAACGAGCGAGGATTGTCCTCAATCATTCGGGCGCTGCCGATCAGTGTCTCGCGCGCGATCAGCACAGCCTGGGCTTTCGTGAATCCTTCGCTCACGGCTTTCGTTTCAATCATTTCCGCCAGCAGGAAGAAGTAGGCAGGACCGGAACCGCTCAACGGCGTCAGCGAATCCAGCAGTGATTCCGATTCCACTTCGATTTCCTGGCCCACGGAGAGAAACAGATCTTTCGCAAACACATGCTGCCCCGGCGTCACGCCGTCCGATCCGATCCATCCTGTCAGTCCACGGCCCTCCTGCGCAGGAAGGTTCGGCATTGCGCGGACGATGGACGCACTGCGTGTCATCTTCTGCAGCGATGCCAGTGTGATTCCGGCCATCACGGACACGATGAATCTGTCCTCCAGAGAAGGGGAGAGCGAGATCAGCAACTGCTTTGCCGACTGTGGTTTGATGGCGAGCAGGACAATATCCGCTTCGGCAATCGCCTTTGCGGGATCCGTATACGGATGCTCCACATCCAGTTCCTCCAGTTTATGCTGGTTATGGTCACAGACGTTGATGCGCACGCGGCTCACGTGCTCACGCACGCCCTTGTAGAAGGCCGCGCCCATATTCCCCGCGCCGATGATGGCGATCGTGTCCTTCATGGAAACAGGTAGAGGTAATCACAGTGTACAAGTGCTTTCTGGTTTTTCTTCCCCATCGCATCGCGCGCGGGTCCGGCTGCGTATTGCGCGATGCCGAGACCGACGTCTTTCCCGAGTTCGTCTTTGATCCGCACCACATCGCCTTTTACAAAATCACCGTCGATCTTCACCACGCCGACCGGGAGCAGACTGACGGATTTTTCTTTGGAGCTGAGGATGTCACGCGCGCAGACGTTCACGATCACCACGCCTTTCTCCGATCCCTCGTTCTCCGCGACCCATCGTTTGACGCTCGATGCGGCTTTCTTCTTTCCGGGGAAGACGGTTCCGAATTCTTTTCCCGCGAGGATTTTTCCGAGGATGTCCGGTTCCGTTCCCTTTGCGATATGCGTGGTGATGCCGAGGCCCGCCAGGCGCTGTGCATTGCGGCATTTGGTCTGCATACCGCCGCGGCCGCAGGAGGATTTTTCGGGTTTCAGATGAGATTTCCAGTCAATGTCGCGTTCTGCGGTCCGGAGAACCGCGCTGGTCCCGTCATCATTCTGGATCAAAATGCCATCGACGCTTGTCAGCAATATCAACGCATCCGCATTCACCATCGATGCGATCAGCGCCGCGAGCTCATCGTTATCGGTAAACATCAGTTCGTTCACCGAGACGACATCGTTTTCGTTCACCACAGGAACGATCTTCTCCTGCAGCAACGCCGTGAAACAGTCGCGCATGTTCAGATAATGCTGCCGGTCCCGGAAATCCTCTTTGCTTGCGAGAACCTGTGCGCAGATGCAGTCCATTTTCCGGAACTTGAGGCTGTACCGGTGCATCAGTTCCACCTGTCCGACGGCGGCGAGGACCTGACGTGCCGCAACACTGGAGAGTTTCTTGGCTGGCTTGACGATTGCCCGTCCGGCGGACATCGCGCCCGAGGAGACGAGAATCACGTCAATATTCTGTTTCTTCAGGTCTGCGATCTGTTCCACGAGTGACGTCATCACAGTCTCATTCAACAGCCCCTCCGCGGTGGTCAGCACGTTGGTGCCCACTTTCACGACGATGCGGCGGTAACGGGGGAGTGAGGTCATGGATGCTGCAGTATAGCGCTATTTCAGCGAATTTGCGTCATTAGACCGTATATCTCACAGAGAACAACATCGGACTTCTCATATACAGAGGATTTGAGTATCCTGTCCCAGCGTTCTTTCGGAAAATCATGCGGGTGTCGTATAACGGCTATTACCCCAGGTTTCCAACCTGGTGACGACGGTTCGACTCCGTTCACCCGCTCCATTCACGAATCCACAATCACTTCAAACCCGCCGTAGACCATCCGTTTCATATCGAATGGCATCGGTTTGTCCGCGTCCGGAGCATGCATGAGAGGATCTTTCATGACTTTCGCATTCACCTGATCGCGGTGCTTGCGTGACTTGAAAACGATGTACGCGAAGACCACGATCTCGTCCCGCTTGAGTTTGACTGTTTTCGGGAAGGGGATCCCGCCCCACTTCATTTTCAGATCGTCTCCCACACATTCCTTGTAATCCAAAGCGCCATACTTCCGCCAGACTTTCCCGGCCATCTGTGCCATGCGGCGGTATTCGCCGATCTTTTTCTTTTTGACTGCCAATATGAATCCGTCGACGTACTGCATAGGATGAGGAGAGAAAAAGACAAAGCGGATTATATTCTACAGAGATGATGACGCTTCCGTCCGGTTCTTCTTACGACGAAAAGGCACCAGACGTTCCACACCCCTATGGAACGTCTTTCACGTCTTTCTGAAGCCGAAAAACCGACCATCATCATTTTTTCTTTTTCTTCGCCATAGACGACCCGTCTTGCGCGGCAATACAGTGGCGCCATGACCACGCAGACAACCCATGACCTGCCGGCGGTGCTCGAAAAGCACTTCGGATACCGGACCTTCCGGCCATTGCAGGAGGAGATCATCCAGACCGTCCTTTCGGGCGGCGATTGTCTGGTGGTGATGCCCACAGGCAGTGGCAAGTCCCTCTGCTTTCAGGTTCCCGCACTCTGTCTGCCCGGTCTCACACTCGTCATCTCGCCGCTGATCGCATTGATGAAAGATCAGGTGGACAGTCTCCGGGAGAACGGCGTCGCGGCGGCATTCCTCAACAGCAGCCAGACGGCGGTGGAGCAGGTGGAGGTCAAGACAGCGGCGAAGAGAGGGGAATTGAAGCTGCTCTATATCGCGCCCGAACGCCTCTCCACCTTCGGATTTTCAGAGTTTCTCACCGAAGCAAAAATCTCGATGATCGCGATTGATGAGGCGCACTGCATCAGCGAATGGGGGCACGAGTTCCGTCCGGACTACCGTAACCTCACGCAGCTCCGGAAAGAATTCCCGGACGTTCCCTGCATCGCGCTCACTGCGACGGCGACGCCGCGGGTGCGGGGCGATATCCGTACACAACTCTCACTCACGAAAGCGAAAGAATTCCTGTCCAGTTTCAATCGCCAGAATCTCCTCTATCACGTCTATCCCAAATCCAATTCGTTTGAGCGGTTGCTCATCACAC
>CAYGGB010000084.1:0-4651 GCA_964349295.1 uncultured Candidatus Peribacteria bacterium
AATCTGCTGATTGCTGGCAAGATCGTGGTGGTTCTCGGCTACGGCAGCTGCGGCAAAGGCGTGGCCATGCGCGCGAAGGGCCTGGGCGCACAGGTGATCGTGACCGAAGTCGATAACTTCGCCGCCTTGCAGGCCGTCATGGACGGGCACAGGGTGATGAAGATGTCGGAGGCCGCAAAGACCGGCGATCTGTTCATCACCGTCACAGGCAATCTCAACGTGATCCGCTACGAACACATGGAGAAGATGAAGGACGGAGCCGTCCTCGCAAACTCCGGTCACTTCGACTGCGAGCTCGATCTGGAAACCCTGGAGAAGAAAGCAACGCGGAAGCGCCGCGTGCGTCATTATCTCGATGAATATCTTTTGCCGTCAAAGACCGTCATTTACGTCGCCGGCGAAGGCCGCCTTGTGAACCTCGCGTCCGCCGAAGGCCACCCGAGCGAGGTGATGAGTCTCAGCTTCTGCGGTCAGGCTCTCGCGTGCGAATATCTGGTGAAAAACAAGGGAAAGATGAAGGCCGAAGTGATCACCCTGCCGCCCGAGATCGACGATCACATTTCCGCAGTTCAGCTGACGACGATGGATGTATCGATCGACGAGCTTACTGCTGAGCAGAAGAAGTATCTGGGAAGTTGGAAGGAAGGGACGTAAATTCTCTTCCGAATATCCGTTCAAATGACTCTCTATATTCCTGAATGTCTGCGAGTGCTTCATCTTCGGCGATCGAATGCCCCTGTCGCCCGATTTTTGCCATGACACGGATACAGCTGTTCTGTATGCCGAATCTGTATCCGTCGATCTGGCCCAATGTCATGCCCTGAAAATCAGGGTGATGTACAAACATCGAATGAATCACAATCAGACGCTCTCGAAGCGCATCAAGAGTCGAGGCATTGTCGAGTACTGCCCGGCAGTGAGCCGCGATATTTTTCCGATGTGCCTCTACGGGGGGATGTTCTGATGAATACGTTTTTAATAACTCAGGAAGAGATGTTGCCGGAGTGGCAACGGAGAGATCACGGTGGAGCAATGTTTATAATGTGCGGCTCATGTTGGCGAGGGAGAAAAGTAAGATCAGTGAACTCCAATGAATGAATGCAAGCCATTTTTTCGATATATTTTGATAAATACATTAATTTCTGTTACATTTACAACATGCAACCTCTCTCGTCCATCCTCCCGGAACTCGTCCTCGGCGATCCCATCCTCCAATACGGTCTCCGCAACCGCATCTTCAACCTTTCGCAGCTGGCAAAACATCTTCAGCCGCATATCGAACTCCGCGCAAAGAAAGAAATCTCCGCCAGCGCGATCCTGATGGCGCTCTCGCGCTACCAGCAACGACTCCAGAAGACCTCGCCGACGGTGGAACATTTCAGTCTGGAAAAACTGACGGTACACACGGGCCTGAGCGTCTTCTCTTTCTCCAAAAGCGACGATCTTCTGCGTGCCATCAACAAACTCCATGGAGAGATTCTCGGAAAAGGCGGTTACCTGACCATCAGTGAAGGAATTTCTGAGGTGACCGTGATTGCCGACACCCGCTTTACGCCCACACTGAAAAAAATCCTCGCCCGTCGCATGAAGCATCACAAAGATCATATTTCCGCGATCGTCATCCACTTTCCACCCCGGTATCTGGCGATTCCCGGACTGCTCTGCATCATCCTGCAGCAGATGATGCTTCAGGGGATCAACCTGGTCGAAGTCGCTTCCACGTTCACCGAATTCGTACTGTATATAGAGGAAGCAAACACGCAGCTTGCGTTTGACACGCTTTACAGACTTTTTGATGTTCAGGGATAGATGAACAGATTTTCCGCTGGGACAAGCGATAATTTCTTATGTTGTCGCGGAATACTTGTGAAGAGAAAATCTATTCCTAAAATCCATCTGCTTTGCTGACGCTTCAGTTTCTGGATATTTGCGGGTTTGGAATCCGCACTGTTGCACAAGGCAAGGCACTGAGGAGTTTTTCATGTCCCATAAGGTCAAAGAACAGCGGTTTCGGTATCACAGAACGACACCCAAGAAAGCTCCTTCGGAGTCGGCAGATACGCCGGCTATCGAGGAACGGGCGTCCAGAAAACCCCCCACGCGAAAGCGTTGCCGGGGCAAGCACCGCTCACCGCTGAAAGTGGCCTGAAACTCCCGCCTCGCCGGCTCTCCATCACCACACTTCTCGATGGGGAGCCGGCACTTCTGAAAACACATGCTTCTTCATGACTCACCAAGATCTGTACCGCCAAAACGGTACGGCATTTTTATGCATAAGTAAGCCAAAAAGTCGTCACACTATGATAAAACGATTGCAGGGAATTTGCGGATTCGTAGAATGGCGTAAATTTCCTCCCCAACCCCCCATGTCCGAAACGATGACCGAAGTTCTCGATGTTGAAAAAACTGAGAATGTGAGCCGCGAGGTCTCGACAGATCAAGGCGTAAATACTGGATATTCTACAGGAGACGAGGATGTGAATCTTACGAACGATCCTGTGTTCAATGAATTACTGAAAAAGCATAACAACAATGTTCGTTTTGCTGGGGCAGAATATGCCAAGCTTCACACGAACAAGGTTCGTTCAGGTCCCAAGGCCCATGAAAAAGCAGCCATGTTGGATCAGGTACGCCAAGACACGGCAAGATTGATGCAGGCCGCAATCGAAAAGATCAATCTTACAAAAGGAATAAATGTTGGAAACGCAGGTGCGGATTTGGCCGCAAAATGGAAGAAAAAATAAGAATGTATTTTCATCTCCCCCCCTCCACCTTGAATACCGCCTCTCACTATCCGGTCCCTGAGCTCTATAAAGAAATGAAAGCTCTGGAAAGTACGATTGCAGATCCCATGAAGAGAAAGGAATTTCGTACTGGTGTGCTTGCGAAGCTAGGCAGGAAGAGCGAAAGAATGAGCTATTCCGATACACTCGATATGATTTCAGGGAATGCCGTCGAAGAGGTTTGGGCAATAGTAGATCAGATCCTCGATGGATCAGATGGAGCAGAGAGTAACGCCGCCTGAATGCGGTAGAATATTCGGCATGGACCATAATCTCCGCCTCGCCCAGCTCCTTCGCCAGATCGGCGTACTCCTTGAGGAACAAGGAGTCGCATTCAAACCTGCGGCGTACCGGAAGGCGGCGCTGACGGTCGAAGGTCATGCAGAAGACATTTGTCTTGTGACAGATGTTAAAGACCTCCGGAAACTGCCCGGCATTGGTGAAGCGATTGCGGCGAAGATCCGGGAATTCTGTGAGACCGGGCATATCAAGCATCTGGATGACCTGATGGCGGTGCAGGGCGGTATTTCCCCTGCCCTGATGGAAATAGAGGATCTGGGGCCCAAGCGCGTGAGAGTCCTTCAAAAAGAACTGGGTATCCAGACCGTTGATGACCTGATCACTGCGGCCAAAGCAGGGAAACTGAACGGACTGCCGGGGTTTTCGGAAATCATGGAAAAGAAGATCCTGGAGAACGCAGGGCGCGTGGAAGAGCGATCAAAGCGATTCCCTCTCGCTGAGGTGCAACCGGATGCAGAACGTGTGCTAAAGACGATCCGTGATGTCAACGGAGTCGAACGTGCGGAGATCGCTGGTTCTTACCGGAGAGGAAAGGCGACCGTCGGGGATATCGATATCCTCGTCGTGACCCGTGATGGCCAGAAAATCTCGGACGCGATCGCAGCATTGCCGATTGTCCGGGATGTCGTCGCGCACAGCGACAAGAAGCTTTCGTTCAACTTCATCTCAGGCCTGCGCGTCGATGTCCGTTTCGTCAGCAAAGACCAGTGGGGCAGCGCGCTCCTCTACTTCACCGGCGACAAGGACCACAACATCTCGCTGCGGAAGATCGCGATCGGGAAGGGATGGAAACTGAATGAATATGGACTCTTTAACGGGGAAGAGATCATTGCATCGAAAGAGGAAAAAGATATTTATGAAAAACTCGGACTTCCGTGGATCGAACCAAAGGAGCGGACGGGAGTGCTGCCGGAGGAGTTGCCGTTTTGATAATGATACGAGCCGCCGTTCTTATGTGGCTTGCCAGCCTTAGCTTCTTATCAGATGCCAGTGCTCCCCGTCCCCCTTCGCACTGCGGTGCTACGGGGGACAGCCTTCGTCGTAGACAAGGAAGAAATAACCCTGTGAAAGAAAAACTTCCACAGAAGCGAAGGCTGGCGGAGAGAGAGGGATTCGAACCCTCGAACCCCTTTTGGGGGTTACGCGATTTCGAGTCGCGCGCCTTCGACCACTCGGCCATCTCTCCACAATCAAGAATACCAGATATTCAAATTTCCTCTGATCGGAACCAGTCGCTGCGGCTCCGGTTCGTGGCAAGCCACTCGGCCATCTCTCCAGAATGAGTATATATCAGAAAGGCAGCGCATCAGGCAAAACTCCCGTCCTCTCCCGTGGTTCGATCCACGAGAGCCCCAGCTTCTCGTAAATTTCCTTCTCTTCTTTCGAGGCAATGACGCTCTCACCCTCAAACAATCCATACTCACTTAACTTCCATCCCTTGCCGATGGCGATCTTCCTGAGCGCGATGTTGTGATCCTTATCGCCGGTGAAATAGAGGAGCGCCGATCCCCACTGGTCTTTTTTGACGAAGCGGACGTCTACTCGCAACGCCGCCCGGAGCGCCGACT
>CAYGGB010000085.1:0-2729 GCA_964349295.1 uncultured Candidatus Peribacteria bacterium
AAACTGGATTCGCTTCTGACACGCGGTGAAATGGCCGAGATGATGTGGAGACTCAGAGAGAGCAAAACCGACCAGCCGAGCAAAGGTCTTCTGAATCTTCAGCATCCTAAGCTATCCATCAACACCGCATCGGACAACGTCCAGTATGCAAAGTCCTGCGCAGACCTGCAGGCATTTACCGCAGCCGCCCCGCAGAACGGAAATATGAATTACATGATGAAAGGCGCAGTGATGGAAGCCGATACGGCTGTTCCGGCCCCTTCCGCGGCCCCCACTCTGCAGAGCGGCGGATCCGCTGATCATTCACAGACCAACGTCCAGGTGGAAGGCGTCGACGAAGGCGATA
Source organism: uncultured Candidatus Peribacteria bacterium (assembly GCA_964349295.1). GTDB lineage: Bacteria > Patescibacteriota > Gracilibacteria > Peribacterales > Peribacteraceae > JABFSS01. The sequence continues at coordinate 347 of CAYGGB010000085.1, forward strand.
TCGTCAAGACCGACGGAGTCTTTCTCTTCACGGTGTCACGAAACAATCCGACGGCTGTCCGCATCGTCCGCGTCACACCCGCGTCGTCCATGAAACTCGAAAGCACAATTGATCTGTCGTCATCCATGACCGTCAGTGATCTCTACGTTGATGATGGGCAGCTGATCGTTATGGGACAGGAATCATCGATGAACAGGCCCGTGCCGATGATGGACACATCAGAAAAGATGATGGCACCCAGCATCTATCCATGGCCGGGGTACTACCAGTCCCGTTCCGTGGTGAAAATATATGACATCAGCAGCGCAGGTCAGGCAAAACTGACGCGCACGGTCTCGTTCGACGGCAACGCGGTTTCGTCGCGCCGGATCGGCAGCAAACTGTATCTCGTTTTGCAGCAGCCACTTCGGATGTGGGGAGATCCGCGCATCATGGAAACAACGGGATCGACCCAGGAATCCAAAGGCGGCTTTATCCCGCAGTTCGAGGATTCCCGGACGGGCAAAACCATCGACGTTGCGCCGTGCACCCGGATCGCCATCCTGCCGCGCATCCCTTCCCCCGAATACATGACGGTGGCGGTCATCCCCGTGAACGAACCCAATAGCCAGGTGAAGACGACGACAGTCCTCGGCAGCGCGCAGAATATCTACGCGTCGCTGCAGAACCTGTACGTCGCGACCCCGCAGTGGTCCTACGTCTGGGATTCCGCCAATCCGCAGAGCAATGAAAAGACGCACATCTACCGCTTCGCTTTCACCGACAGCGGCGTTGAGCTGCAGTCGCAGGGCGAGGTTCCCGGCCACATCCTCAACCAGTTTTCGATGGACGAATCCGGCCAGAACTTCCGCATCGCGACCACCGTGGGAAACTCCTGGGACGAACAGAACCGATCTTCGAACAACCTCTACGTCCTCGATATGAACCTGGCAAACATCGGATCGATCACTGGCATCGCTCCGGGCGAAACGATCTACTCCGTCCGGTTCGCCGGCGAACGCGCGTACGTGGTCACATTTAAAGCCGTCGATCCCTTCTTTGTCATCGACTTGAGCATCCCGCGCGCGCCCAAAATCCTCGGTCAGCTGAAAATCCCCGGCTTCAGCAACTACCTGCATCTGTACGACTCCACACATGTGATCGGTTTCGGAAAAGACGTCGATGAATCCATCGATGCCGACAAAGTGCACTCGACCGACGCCATCTATTACACGGCAGTCCAGGGTCTCAAACTCGCGCTGTTCGACGTCAAAGATGTCACGAACCCCAGACAGATCGCGGTTGAAATCATCGGCGACCGGGGCAGCGACAGTCCGCTCCTCACCGATCACAAGGCCCTGTTGTTCGAGAAAGACCGCAACCTGCTCGCCTTCCCGGTCCTCGTGACCAGGCGTCCGGACGGAACCCCCAAGAGCACCGACGGCAATCCTGTCTTCCAGGGCGCGTACGTGTATGACGTGAGTCCCGACAAGGGCTTCGTCCGCCGCGGGTCCGTCACGCACTACGAGAACAACGACGCGTTCATGAAAGCGGGAAGCTACTGGTACGGCGGCGAAAACGATATCCAGCGCATCGTCCGCGTCGGCAGCCAGCTCCTCACAGTCTCGGACAGCCAGGTCCGCAGCAGCGATGAGACGACGGTGAAGGAGGAAGGGAAGGTTGTTCTGAAGTAACCGAGGCAACCAAAGAGTCCGATGTAACCGAGGATGGACGAAATCCTCGGTTTCTTCGGTTTCATCGGATTCCCCGGTTGCACTCCCTAGCACTCAACCTGCTCCAACCGTACAATCACGCCATGACAGTAAAGCTCCTCACCGGCAAAGACGTCGCCGACGCAATGTTCAAAGACCTCATGCCGATCGTAAAGAAACTCGATCCCAAACTGGTTATCGTTCAGGTTGGGGATAATCCCGCGAGCGAGAGTTACATCAGACAGAAAATCAAAAGCTGCGATGCCGTCGGCATGCGCCACGAACATCTGCATCTTCCCGAAACCGTAACCAAAGAGGAACTTTTTGCGGCGATCAAGCGTCTGAATGAAGATACCGATGTGACGGGCTTCATCGTCCAGCTCCCACTTCCCGATCATCTCCAGCCGCTTATCCCGCAGATCATCCGCGCAATCGATCCAAAAAAAGACGTCGATGGGTTCACTGCCTACAACATCGGCAAGACGCTCCTCTCGAAAGAATTTGAGCATCTGCCACCGGCGACGCCATCCGGCATTATCGCGCTGCTGGATTTTTACGGATACGGAGACGTCACCGGAAAAGAAGTCGTTATTGTCAATCACAGCAACGTCGTCGGCAAACCGCTCGCTGTGATGCTCCTCAACCGCAACGCCACAGTGACAGTCTGTCACGCCGCGACCAAAGACCTCGCC
>CAYGGB010000085.1:2739-4620 GCA_964349295.1 uncultured Candidatus Peribacteria bacterium
AGCCCGGCGCGGTGGTGATCGGCGTCGGTATCACGCGGACGAAGGACGGACTGACAGGTGACGTCGATTTTGAGAAAGTGAAGGAGATTGCGTCGGCAATCACACCGGTGCCGGGCGGCGTTGGACCGCTGACGGTGGCAAGTCTGATCAGGAATACGGTGCGGGCGAAACAGCGTCAGCTTGAAGCCTGAAACTGCCCGACGTTCCACACCCCTATGGAACTGATTTTATGGCTTATCTAAAGTAAAAATAAGCCGTCATCAAAAGATTCTTGCAAAGCAGTTCTTCCATATATCAATGGACTTTTTCATGATGGAAACTCATTCTTACCCTCTACAACACATGACAACCGATATGACAGCTCCGGCGACAAAACAGGACATTGCAATGCTTATGGAGCAAATGGCTCATTTTTATGATCAAACACATGGCGACATGCATGAGTGGAAAGAACAGGTCATGTTTCATTTTGACGTGGCAGTGGAAAATATTCGCCATGATCTTCTTGGTGCAAACCGGGATGACATTTCCAACCTGAAGGACCGCGTTACGCGCCTGGAAGTCCATACCCGCCTCCATACCGCATAGAAAACAAAGGAAGCTTCTTGCTCCAATCCTGTTTCTGCGTACACTGTATCCGTGGAGACCAACGCCACCGCCATTTCGGCTTTCCCCCAACAGGGCAAAGTCGTGTTCGACGTTCTTACCGCGGGCAGGTATGCCCGCTCTTGCATCGTATGTGTGGAATAATCGCCGTCTCCGGCTTTCACGACGTCATCCAGGATCTGTATGACGGCCTCATTGTGCTCCAGCACCGCGGCCAGGATGCAGCGGGCATCGTAACCTACGACAACCAGTTTCATCTGAAGAAGAGCAACGGCATGGTCCGTGATGTGTTCCACAATTCATCGCTTGCGCGGCTCAAGGGGAGGATGGGCATAGGGCACGTGCGGTATCCCACAGCGGGATGCTCGAGTGAATTCGAGGCACAGCCGTTCTTCGTCAACTCACCGTTCGGCATGGCACTCGCGCACAACGGCAACCTGACGAACTCGGAACAACTCGCACGGGACATCCGCAAGCAGGATTACCGCCACCTCAACACGACTTCCGATTCCGAAGTCCTTCTGAACGTTTTCTCTCTTGCACTCCGCAAGCAACGACCCGATACACTGACGGCCGAACACGTCTTCCGTGCGGTGAAGAACGTCTTCCGGCGCTGTCAGGGTGCATATTCCGCGGTCGCATTGATCGGCGGTCACGGTATCGTCGGCTTTCGCGATCCGCACGGCATCCGACCGCTGCAGCTCGGCAAGCGCAAATTCGGCATGAAAGAGGAATATATGATCGCGTCCGAAAGTACTGTCTTCAAAGCTCTCGACTACGAATTCGTCCGTGACATCAAGCCGGGCGAAGTCGTCTTCATCGACCGCCACAACAAGCTTCACTCGCGTGTCGTCAAAAAAGGCGATCTTTCCCCGTGTCTCTTCGAATGGGTCTATCTCGCGGCTCCTGATTCGACCATCGATGGCGTCAACGTGTACAAGGCACGCGTCCGTATGGGCGAGGCGTTGGCCGATCAGATCAGAAAAAGCGGCATCCACATCGATTCTGTCATTCCCATTCCCGATACCGGCCGCCCGGCAGCGGCGGGACTCGCGGACAAACTCAAAGTGCGTTACCGCGAAGGATTCGTCAAAAACCGCTACATCGGCCGCACGTTCATCATGCCGGGACAGGAAATCCGCAAGCGCTCGCTCAACTTCAAACTGCATCCGATTGATCTGGAATTCAAAGGCAACAGCGTTCTGCTCGTGGACGACTCCATCGTGCGCGGCAACACCAGCCGCAAGATCGTCGACATGGCGCGCGAAGCCGGCG
>CAYGGB010000086.1:0-3209 GCA_964349295.1 uncultured Candidatus Peribacteria bacterium
AGTGATGAAAATTCCCTGAGCCGCGCGAGGATCTGAAATGAATATGTCGCGTCCGACGACACGAAGAATCCGAGACCTGGATCGATAATGATGTTCTCCCGGGAAACACCGGAAGCGATGGCCGCTTCAACCCGTCCGGAGAGAAATTCACTCACCGAACGCACGACGTCATCATACTGCCGGTCACTCTTGTCGGCAGGAGGAATCTCCTTGCTGTACATCAGCACCAGCCGGACTCCGGCGTGCGCGACAACGGAGAGGATCCGCGGATCGCGGCGCCCCGCGGAAACATCGTTGATTATGGTCGCTCCGTTGTTGATCCCCTCCTCCGCAACGGCACTCATCATCGTATCGATACTGAACGGAACGGACGGGAATTTTTTCCGGAGAGCCGTCAGGACAGGAATCACCCGCCCGCACTCCTCTTCGGGAGTGATCAATGTTGCATCCAGACTCGACTGCCCACCGATCTCAATGATATCAGCACCATCGGTGATCATCTGTTCCGCCTGACGCACCGCCGCATCGACCGTGATGAATTTTCCGCCGTCGTGGAAAGAATCCGGAGTGATGTTCAATACTCCGACGATTTTGACTCTGTTCATGAAAATAGAATACGGCTTCAGGAGGCAGGATTCAAAGATCAGGCTCAGGATGAATGAATACTGATTTTGAACCTTCCTGTCCCTGACTTTTGATTCCTAAATCCTCGCCTCACCCCTTCATCACCACCGTCCCCGGCTCCGCCTTCTGGATCACCTTCACCCCGATTACTTTGCCCTTCCCCGCCTTCTCCACTCCCATATGGTTGATCTGCATGGAACTGACCGGCTGGATGAATTCAAGATCGCCGCGCTTGAAGAGCAGGATGTCGCCGACCATCACGGTTCCGCTCAGCTCAACGATTGCCACGCCAATTTTGTCGTAATAATGAACGACTTTTCCAAGCTGACCTGCCATGACCGCAGATTTCTTCTTCATCTGCGTCTTTTTGATCAGCTTCTTCGTGATTTTTTTGGCGACTTTTTTCACCAGGGTTTTCCTCTTCGCCACACTCTTTTTGATACTCTTCACTGCTTTTTTGATCTTCGATTTCATCATGGGACGTTTTGCGGACTTTTTGGCTTTGGCGGGTTTCTGCTTGCGGGAGAGTGTTTTGACCATGAGAAAGATGGGGAGGATTTGGGAATCGTACGCTCAGAGCTTTCCTGTTGGCAACATCGTCACTTTTGGCTTACCGAAGCTTCTCATCCGGTCCCAGTCCCAGTATTCTGGTGTCCACATGATTGATCCTCACATCTTTCGGGCCTACGACATCCGCGGCAAAGCACACTCGCAGCTTTCCGTAGATGCCTGCAGGCAGATCGGACAGGCGTTTGGAACCGTCCTGCGACGTACGTACAGGAAAGATCATCCCGAGGTCGTCGTGGGGCGCGATGCGCGGACGCATGGACCGGAGCTGGAGGAAGCGGTGATCGACGGACTGCTCAAGGCCGGATGCAAAGTGTTCACCATCGGGCAGACGCCGAGTCCGGTCAATTACTTCACCATCTGCGACCGGAAACTCGATGGAGGCATTCAGGTGACCGCGAGTCATAATCCAAAGGAGGATAACGGTCTCAAGCTCCAGCTCCGTGGCGCGGATGCGTTCAGTGGTGACAGTCTGCAGGAACTGCGGAAAATGATTGAGGCGGGCGATGTTCTTTCCGGAAAGGGTATACGGGAAGAGATCGACGGCATCGGCCCGTACAAAGAATGCCTGGCAGGCAAATTCCGCAATGCCGGCAAGGGCCTTACGGTGGTTCTGGACGCGGGCAACGGCGTTGCGGGACCGGTAAACTGCGCCGTCCTGCGGTCGATCGGCGCGGACGTGATCGAGCTCTACACCGATCCTGACGGAGAATTCCCCAATCATGCCGCGGACCCGAGCAAACATTCGACACTCAAGGAACTCCAGAAGACCGTCAGGGATTCGAGCGCCGATCTCGGCATCGCCTTCGACGGAGACGGCGACCGGCTGGGAGTCGTGGACGAAAAAGGCGTTATCTGGTCCTCGGATTATGTCTTGTTGCTGCTCGCAAAAGACCACCTGAAAAGAAATAAGGGAGGACCTGTTGTTTTTACCGTCAGCAACTCAGAAATTCTGAACACAGAAATTGAACGATGGGGAGGAAAAGCGTGGATGGCGAAGGTCGGGCACTCCTATGTAGAACACGCGATGCGCGAACAGAAAGCACTGCTCGGGGGTGAACAATCGGGGCATTTCTTTTGCGCTGAGGATTACTACGGCTTCGATGACGCACTCGTCGCCGCAGTACGGATCCTGTCGATCATAAAAACCGGGGAAGGAAAAACTGTTTCGCAGCTGATGGAATCTTTTCCGAAAGTATTTCAGGCACCCGAACTCCGGCCTTACTGCCCCGATGACGCCAAGGGGAAGATCATCGCCGCGGTCACCGTACATTTTGAAAAATCGTATCCCGTCAATACGCTCGACGGCGTGCGAATCGACTTCGGCGACGGCGCATGGGCGGGGATACGGCAGAGCAATACGAGTCCGTGTTTGAGTGTCTGTATTGAAGCGAGAAGCCCGGAGAAATTAAAAGAGATTCAGGACATTGTGATGGAACATATAAAGAAATATCCAGAAATTGGGTTTGAATTGTAAATCGACAATCAAGAATTAGGAATGAAGAATGAGTACTGAATAAAGGGTTCTTAATTCTTAATTCTTTTTCAGGATAATCAATGACCTCCACCCATTTCTCCTGTAGAATGACTTTATGTGGCCCTTCAAACGCCGCCGGGACAAGAAAAGGAAGATCGTCGAGAAAATCGTCGTCGGTCTTATCATCGGCGGTGCCATCGGGTCGATCATCGGAAAGAAGATGATGGACAAGCATGATGAGGATGGAAAGGAGAGGAAAGACTGAAACGGTTTCGACAGATTAATTTTTTCTTAACCGACTTCCCGTCCATCGTGTTTTTCTGTGCACGAAAACATAAACAGGAGAGCGTCGGCTTTAATCATGTGTGTGCGGTGACTTCTGTCTGTGCAAAGACAAGACTGTGGTCAGTTTCATTTCTTTCCCACACCTATTATGTCCAACACTACTCCCCGCGAAGATCCGGGTGCCGCAGAAGGCCGGGAGGAGATCCCCTCCCAAGAAGAAGTCAACAAGGCAAGAGAGGCGATCAAGAAACATATC
>CAYGGB010000086.1:3219-4614 GCA_964349295.1 uncultured Candidatus Peribacteria bacterium
ATATCCAGGAGAGGTTCCAGCAATAATTTCTGACGAAGGAAACCCGCCACATTGCGGGTTTCCCGCGAGGACGGACGGAAAATGATGAATGGCTGTTTTTGTCTTACAGAAAAGGAAAAACGACTATCAAACTGAAAAGAAGTTGCATTGCGGGACAGGAACGACAGACTGTCCCCCTTTCCTCTCTTTTCATGAGCGCAGAACAGCAACACGACCAGCCCGAGGATTATTGTGGAGTGGAAAATATTATTGCCGAACTCGAAGCAGAAATGCGCGACGGTGTGGAATTGACCGCGCAGGAACGTCAGGTTGTGGAAGAATACAGGCGTGATCAGGGAGAACATCTTGAGGCAGAAATGCGCAACGGTGTCGAATTGACCTCTGACGAACAGCAGATTGTGGAAAAATACAGGCGTGATCAGAGGGAGTTGCTTGAAAAAAATCTGGAGAGAGCCGACGGGCTGGCCCAGATCCTCGGTGAACGGAGCCGGACAAGTCTGAACTGATCACTCATCGAGCTCCCCCACCAGACTCTTCTCCATCAACTCCCTCAATCTCAGGGGAGTCTTCGCCTGCATCAGCGCCCACATCAGTTTGACCGTCGCGCACTCAAGCCCCATGTTCTTGCCCGACATGATGCCGAGGCCTTCCATCGTGAGCTGTTTGCGGTACCGGTGAAGATCAACGGCTCCGCGCATGGTCTGCGAGATCATCAGGACGGGAATGCCTTCGTGTTTGAGTTTCTGGAGCCAGGGGAAAAGATTTTCACTCACCATTCCCGGTCCGAACGCCCGGAGGAGAATACCGTGCGGCTTGCTCTGGAGAACGCCGTCCAGGTACGCCTGCGGCATTCCCGGCGTAAGCGCGACGACAATGACATTGGGATCGAACGTGGGACGGCAGATCAGCGTCCGCTTGCGGCGGACCATGCGCCATGGGTGCAGGTGAACGTCGGTGCTGAAATCGGCGAGCGCGGGAAACCGCGGGCTGTCGAACGTCTGCATCAGGGACTCGTCGACCTTCTTTGCGCGGGTACCGCGAATCACCTTGGGGCCCAGACAGACGCAGACCTCGGCGATATCGAGCTGCGCTGCGCGGATGGCAAAAATCAGGTTCATGCGGCCGTCGCCGGCAATGTCGTTGATGGGCATCAGCGCACCGGTGAGGACCACCGGCTTGCGCAGATTCTGCAATGCGAAGCTTAATGCGCAGGCCGTGTACGACATCGTGTTGGTACCGTGGATCACGACAAACCCTTCGAAGTCCTCATAAATCTCCTCAATCTTCCGCGCAATCTCAATCCAATGATCCGGCGTGACTTCGGAGGAACCGACGTTGGAGATCGAGTAGAATTCGAGGCTCACCTCTCTCTGCATTTCCGGAATGGCCCGGTGG
>CAYGGB010000087.1:0-4581 GCA_964349295.1 uncultured Candidatus Peribacteria bacterium
CAGCACCTTCCCCGCACCGCCCTTCTTCTCAATTTCCGCAATGATCTCCTGTACCGGCTTTGGAACCACTCCCAGGCCAATCTGCATTTTGTGGTGATAGCGGATAACATCTTTTGGATCTTCACCCGCAAGCAATCGCTCAGTACATCGCCCGATTCCCTCCAGAAATTCTTTCACCTCAGCTTCCCGTGACCGCATCCATGCGACAAGTTCTGCCGTTGTTTCACCAGGTTTTCCTGTATCGATGAGTGTCGAATTCTTGAGGAGATCTGCTGCGAGCCGTACGGGACCCGGAGATGTTCCGCGCTTGAACTGCACTGGCCGGTTTGCCCAGATGACGGCAAAATCGAGGCCGCTGTTGCCGGGATTGATCAGGTCTTCCACGAGGATCGCCTGCGGTTTGTTGTCCTCCCCCAGCAGACACCGGCAGATGGCGATCACGAGTGCGGTCGAGGATCCCATGCCGCGGCCGACGGGAATCTGGTTTTTGATGGTGAGGGTGCCGGTCGACTGTCCGCCTTTTGCAATGCACTGATCAACGATCTTCCTCGGATATCCCTCTCCTTCATGCAGACCTTCCAGAATGATCTTCATCGGTGATGTGCCGTTGTCTTCCCATGTGACATCCACGGAAACGTTCGCGGGGACGGCGATGCCCGGATAACCGAAGACGACGGCATATTCGCCGGAGAGGATGATTTTGCCGGGGGCAGTCACGTGCACCATGAGATCTATTATCCTCCAAACCGGCGTGTTCTGCTCGCAAAATCACTGACCGCATTCTCCACATCTCCCGCCGTCAGATCCGGAAACAGTTTGTCCAGAAACACCCATTCGGCATACGCGCTCTCCCACAGGAAGAAATTGCTGGTGCGCTGCTCACCGGAGGTCCTCAGGATCAGATCAATGTCCTGCAGCTCCGGATGATCGAGGAATTGCCGGAAGGATTCTTCGGTGACATTCTCCGTATTCTTCATTTTCTTCATCGCCCTCAGAATCTCATCTTTCCCGCCGTAATCGACTGCGAGGTTCAGCGTGAATTCCGTCTGGTCTTTTGTTTCCTCTTCGACGTCTTTGATCAGGGCAGCGAGTGACGCAGGAATCCTGTCGAAGCGTCCGGAGTGGATGAATCGTGTCTTCTTGTCGGCGAAGCCCGTCCGTTCTTTCCGCAGATAATCTTCGTAAATCTTCATCAGCATGTCGATTTCTTTCTTGTCGCGTTTCCAGTTTTCCGTCGAAAAACACCAGACAGTCAAAATGCCGACGCGCGGGTCATTACTGCACCAGTCGGTGATCGACCGGAAGTTCTCGATGGCGGTCTCGTGGCCTTTCCAGGGTTGAAGCAGACGTTTTTTGGCCCAGCGACGATTCCCATCGGGGATGATTGCGAGATGGATCTGGTGGTCGTTGTTCATGGGTGATAGGGGTCGGGGATTCGAATGTGCTCGTTTATTCGTTTCTTCGTTACTTCGTCGAATATCAGAGATTGCAATCGAGGCGCGGTTCGACGAAGACACGAAGTCACGAAGTAACGATGTTCAATCCAATATGAAACCACGGCGCATACAGCTTAGGATTTTTCTTCATGTCCTCACGCAATTCATTCACGTTTGTCCATTTCCACTCTGCGACTTCTTCCGGATCGGGACTGACCGCAACATCGCCATCAACATCGCCACGGAAGATCGTCACGTGCTCATGCTCGGCACCTTTTCCGGACGGATCTTCTGCCTGATAGGTGAAAGAACCGGCCGGGGTGAGCGTGCAGGTGAAGCCCAGTTCCTCCTGCAATCGTCGTGGCGCCACTTCATCAATCGCTTCCCCTTCGCGCGGGTGACTGCAGCACGAATTCGCCCACATGCCGGCGAAGAGTTTGGATGCGCTGCGGCGCTGGATCAGGATTTCGCTGCCAATCTTGCGGAAAATATAGATCGAGAACGCACGGTGCAGGATTCCAGGGGATGTGTGAGCCTGTTCTCGCGACATCACGCCGAGCGGCTGGTCATTTTTATCCACGAGGATGAGGGATTGATTCATAGAGCAGGGGATGACTGCAGATATTTTCCCAGTTCACTGATCGCGACGGGAACCTGGCGGGGAAAAGGGACGGACGGAGGGATCAGTATACCGGCGACTTCCTCATAATGGGGGTTTCTCGACTCCGAAAGGTCATGAATTTTCCCTTTATGAAGACCGCTCGAGAATTCTGGTCGGGTGACCTTAGCGCGCTGGAGATGTTCATGGAGTCGCTCGGGATGGGCCTGCAACCAGATGACGATGGCGCGTTCTTTGAGGGCTGCGCGTATGGCGGGGGATTCCACTGCGCCGCCGCTCAAGATCACGACGGTTCCGGGATTCAGTGTCGCAAGGATCAGGGGTTCTTCGGCTGAGCGGTATGCTTTCCATCCATGCGTTTTGATGAAGGTCTCCGCATCTCCGTTGGATACCTTGAACAACCGGTCCGAATCCGCGCGGCGCATTTTGAGTGCCGATGCCAGTCGTTTGCCAAAGACACTCTTGCCCGAACCGTTCATGCCAACAACGGCGATGCAGCGGTTTTCCAGAGCCTGTATCAGCGATGAGGGAACGATGGATGTCACGCGGAGAGTATAGCGGCTACTGCATAAACGCGGCTGCCAAACCCAGGAAAGCCAGGAATCCGAAGCAGTCCGTAGCCGTGGTCACAAAGACCGTGCTGGCGACGGCGGGATCGATGCGGAACGATTTGAGGATCACGGGAATCACCGCGCCGAAAATGCCTGCAACGACGAGGTTGATGACCATGGCGATGCCGAGGATCATGGCCAGCACCGGTGGCTGACCGAGCAGGAGGACCACAGCTGCGACGATGATGCCATTGATCACGCCATTGGCGGCACCGGCAATGATCTCTTTGATGATCAGTGACAGTTTCTGCTGTTGCGAGATATCGGAGAGCGCGAGCCCGCGGACGGTCACAGCGAGCGTCTGGGTTCCTGCGTTGCCACCCATACCTGCGACGATAGGCATGTAGACGGCGAGGATCGCAAATTTCGCGATGGTTCCCTCGAAGAGCGATACGACGAACGCTGCGAGGAACGCCGTTGCCAGGTTGATGATCAGCCACGAGTACCGCATCCGGATGGCCGTCCACGGCGTACCGAGCATTTCCTCTTCGGGGCTGACACCGGCGAATTTGAAGACGTCTTCGGTGGCTTCCCGCTGGGCGATCTGGAGAAGATCACGCAGGTGGATGATGCCCAGGAATTGTTCTTTCTCATCGGTGACCCCGAACACATCCCCGCGTTCTCGGGCGGCAACGCGGAGGATTTTCTCCTGATCGAGCGTATGGGGGATGAGCGGCAGGCTGCGCATAAGGCTCCCGGCGGTGGAATTCGGAGTGGCAAGCAGCAGACTTTTGTGCGGCACATATCCCCGGGGCTTCCCGTCGCTGTCCACAACCACGATCATCGGTGTCTTCTTCTGGGCCTTCAGATGCGCCTGTGTCACTTCCGAGACGTTCTTGAGCGGCGACGTCATTGGCACCGTGATGAAGTTCAGGTCCATCAGACCTCCGGCCGTCTCGGGGTTGTAGGTCAGCAGTTTTTCGATCTTCGCTTTCTTCTCGGGCTTCACATATTGCAAAATCGATCCCCGGCGATCTCCGGGTATCACCTGGATGATGTCGGCCGCATCGTCTTCCTCGTTAAAGTGCAGGAACCGCGCGAGCGCATGATCCGACATTTTCGGCAGGACGTACTCTTTGCTCTGATCATTCATCCGCAGTACCACTTCGGCCTGCGTTTCGGGCGGGAGCATCACAAAGGTTTTGCGCTTGCCGTGGTCGAGCTGGTTGATCACCCGCGCCACCTCCTGCGGCGTCCGGTTCTGCAGGAAATTGCGAAGCCGCGCATCGTCTTTGTGCGCAAGAAGCGTATCGATCTGGTGGAGAAGTGCTTTGAATTGCATGGGTGCAGGGAAGAGACTGCAGGGGTGTGACCCGTGCAGTGCGACAGCATTCTAGACCTCTCACAGTCATATTTGACAACCATATTTCAAATTTTGGTTGAGTTTTGTTCATAGCCTGTTTGCTTTCCGCCAACGCTAAAAAGGAAATGAACAAAATAGAACTTAAAAACAATAACTATTCAGATTCACTCTTTCCCAGATTTTTCTCGACTGACTGAAGAAGATTCGTAAAACGCTGTCTCGTGTTTAGGATGGAATCAGATGTAAGCCGGTAATTATTGTCGCCGTTGTGCACTTCCACTGGCTCACCGCGGATTTTCTGGAAGCACAGCTGATCGAAATATTGCTCAATGACCTCAAGATGCAGCTTCCTGTTGGGCAGTTTGTGGCCTTTCAGGATTTGGCGGAGACCCTCCATGATATGTTTGCGCTGAGTTCCCGGGTTTATGCAGGCTATTTCATACAATGTCCCTGCAATTTTGATGTACGTTTTCATCCGTTCTTCGATGTGTTCGTCCTCCCCCCACGTACTCGTATCGGAATGCGTTTTCAACTGAGTCAAATCCTGTTCAATCATCAGTTCAAGGGTTTTATCCATTGTTGAATCAAGTCTATCCATATCTATTATTATAC
>CAYGGB010000088.1:0-4531 GCA_964349295.1 uncultured Candidatus Peribacteria bacterium
TTCTTTGTGGTGACGGGACGTGCGGCACTCACATTGTTGCAGCGGTCCAGTCTCCGTGCAGGTCTGGGACGGCGCATTGTTCTCTCGCTCGGGGGGCAGGGGATCCCCGAGGCCGCCCGCGATACGCTCCAGCATGACGAGCACTACACCTATCTGGGGCATCTCCCCGATCTCGACGCGCTCAAAAGAATTCTCCACCAGCAGCATGTCGATCTGGTTCTCCAGACCGATCCGAACCCCGGTAGCGCTGCAACCATCGCACTCATCAATCATTGCCGCAGCCATCAGGTCGGGTATGCGTTTTTACCGCCAGTGCTGGCCGATGTTCCGCATCAGCTTCGCGTCGAACGTCTCGGGCTTCTGCCAATGATTCGCTTTCAGCCGACGCCGCTGGACGGGTGGGGCCGTGTGCTCAAGCGGGTCTTCGATCTGGTGATCAGCGGCACACTCATCATCATTCTGTCACCCATTCTGGTTCTGTTCGGCATCGCGGTTCTGTTCGACGGTGGCTGGCCGATCCTCTACGTTTCCACACGCGTGGGGGAACAAGGCCGCAAGAGAATTTCCATTCTCAAGTTCCGGTCCATGGTCCGTGATGCCGATCTGCACAAGCACGATCTTCTCGCGCTCAATCACCGTCATGACGGTCCGCTTTTCAAAATCCGCCACGACCCCCGCGTCACCCGGGTCGGGGGCATCCTCCGCCGCTTCTCGCTCGATGAACTTCCACAACTTTGGAATGTCCTGTTGGGCAATCTTTCACTCATCGGACCACGCCCGCATCTTCCCGAGGAAGTGGAGCGCTATTCACTCGAACAGCGGCGTGTCTTTGCCGTCAAACCGGGCATCACCGGACTCGCGCAGATCTCTGGCCGGTCAGATCTTTCCTTCGACGAAGAGGTCCGGCTCGATCTCCAGTACATCGAAGAATGGTCATTGCTGTTGGATTTGTGGATCCTGTGGAGGACGGCGTTTACGGTGTTTTCGAGGGATGGGGCGGATTGAAGAAGCGGCATAATCCTTCGGAGGTTCTTCTTTCTTTGTCTGCCAAACAAAGAAAGAAGCCTCTCGGTTCGACTCGAGACAGGCTCCGAAAAGCCACCGCGTTCCAGCGCTCCTTCGGCGAGAGAAGTTATTGAGAGTACGTGCTCTTCTTCTTTTTGCAGGATCCTCTCACCCCCCTGGAGCGCGGAGCCCCTCCCTGAAGTTTTTCTTGTCAGTAACAGTTTTGTTGCCTAGAAAAGAGCGGGCTGATCTGTCGGCGGTTTTTTCTTTGTTGCTCTTTTTTTCTCAGGTTGTGCGGGTGAACCGGATAATGGAACGGTCTTGAATGCCGACTGGTCCTTGGAATCTCTGGACTCTTTGGAATCTTTCGCGGTATCAGGAACAACCGCCTGTCCGTCTATTGATGCATTATCACCACCAAACTGCCCCAGATATTCCCGCACGACCTTCCCGTACGATTTCGTCTGTACCCGATCATCCAGCAGTCGCACGTCGCCATTCTCCGTTTTGATCCGCGCGTATGTCCTGAGCAGCCGGAAGATCCTGTGCAGCGTCCGCGGCAGCGAATACTCGCTGAACGCATTGCCATAATGCTGCGAACGGCGGCTGAGGATGGGGTGATGCGGATGGTCGAACGGCAGGGTCTTGAGGATCAGGTGATCGACGGTTCCCTGCGGTAGATCGGTTCCCTCAAACATCCACGGGGTCACGAGCCAGAGTGCCGGGGCGGGGGCGGCCAGGAATTCGGCCTGCATGCGTCCCATGCCGCCGTTGAGGCCCTGGCAGATCATCCGGACGTTCTTCGTTTCCAGGGCTTCCGTGTACTTCACGTACAGATCTTCGATGGCGCCCTTTCCCGGCAACAGGATCACGGTTTTCCCCTGTGGCGGAGTCGTCAGGAGTTCTTCCAGGTTTGGATGGGAGTCGAAGAGGATAGGGATGCTGCTCGTTTCTTCGTTTCTTCGTTTCTTCGTACCTTGAGAGGATTGATCGGGTGCTGATTTTCCTGCTCCGGGTGGCAATATTTCAGGCAGCATTGAAGATGATCCTTGTGGAATCAGAAGCGTGGTGGGGAATCTGCTGAAGAGATTTTCGTGCAGGAGGAAGCCGATGCGCTCGGGGACGGATTGCAGCATCTGGTTGCCGTTGGGTTTCTGTTCGATCCATGCGAGTCGGTGCGCAAGATTTTCGGACTGCAGGATATGGTGGAGATTTTCGAAATGCCGGAGAAGTTGCTCAGGCCAGTCTTCCGCGGCTATCACTTCATCCAGAAGTGAGCGCAGGCCTTTGGATTCCGGGGAGGTGAGATCGGAATTTGCGAAATAGCGGATGTCCTGGAACTGGCGCGTTTTTTCGACCCAGAGCTGCAGAGTATCGATGAATTTTGTCAGCATGGGGTTCCCCTGTGCTGCGGCACGAACGTCATCCATTGCACAAAACCAGCCGAATGCGCGGGTGGCGGTGTCTTCGAGCATCGAGGCGTCGTCGATGATCACATGCGCGCCATCCGCCATCGCACGGGCACCCGGGTGTTCCGGATCCTGCAGAAATTCCAGCAGTTCGCGGTGGTCCAGAAGAATCACCGGAGGAAGGTTCTCGAACTGGTCGAGATACGCTTTGGACTCCGCCGTGGAACTCAGTTTTCCGTTCCAGACAGATTCTTCGCTTCCATGACAGGGAAACTCATCGCGACGGTGCGGCTCGTACCACGCGATCTTGAGCGCGAGCGTCGCCTCGTCGGCCGTGTATTCTTTCTGCTCCGAAAAACGCAGGACCGCATCAACATCAATCAGCGAATGCGGGGGATAGAGCACGCGGATTTTTTTCAAAAGATTTTCGTTGAGTCGCCGCACCACCGGCCGAAGATTTTTCACAGCGATCCAGTGACGGACCGACGGATCCGCAAGCGCGCCCTCGATCACCCGTTCGAGATGCGATGGATCGAGCGGTTCATCCAACAATCCCGGTTTTCCTTTTCCAGGGACAGACACGGAGATGGGGTCGCTGGCGTTCGTACGTTTGTTACTTCGTGACTTCGTTCCGCTGAGCCACGTAGGCTCTTTTTTGGCTGTAGCAGGCGGTAAAGCGGCAAAGAGCATCCGGTAGCCCGCGGGAGCGCGTTCCATGATCGCCTTCGCAAGATCCTGCAGATCCTGCGGCATCTCCAGCATCCGTTCCCAGCATTTCTCCAGCAGTTCCAGTGTCGCACGGACATCACCGAGCGCGCGGTGCGGGGGATTGTGATTCAGATTCAGCACCGTACTCAGGTAGCCGAGCGAATAACTCTCGAGTTCCGGGAAAACCAGTGACGCAAGCATCGATGTATCGATGTACGGGCGTCCGGTCAGATCGATGCCTTCGCCCTTGAGCATACCGATATCGAACGGAATATTCTGTCCCACCAGCAGCGCATCCTCCGGCAGATGCTTCAGGATTTTCTCCTGGCAATCCGCAAATGACGGCTTGTCTTTCAGTTCCGGCGTTTTGATGCGGGTCAGGACTTCGACGGTGGGCGGCACCGCCGCGTGATGAAACAACTGCTCATATTCTTCCTTCAGTTTCCCGTCCCGTACCTCCGCGCTTGCAAACTCGATCACCCGGTGCGTCCGCGGCACAAAGCCCGTGGTCTCGGTGTCGAGGACGACGAGGGGGAGGGAGGGGAGTGGCATACGGACAGGATAGGGTCCCGCCTTCGCGAAGGCTATGGCGGGCAGGGACTAGTGACTAGGGACTAGGGCCGGGGTTTCCCACGTCACTCGCTGCGGCGAGCTACGCGGGCGAGAGGATTGGAATGATGGAGTATTGGGGTGGTTTTTTTGAGAAAGAAGGCATAATCGCTTTATGAAGCCTATTTCTTCCCCATCGGGTCCCAGTTGCTGCGGAGAGGATCTTGGTGAGGGCGACAGTCCGGATGTGGTGACACAACAAAGACTCGCGTGTTTTTCTACGGATCATCTGCGCTCGCTGATGGAAGCGCAAACGCCTGACGGAATGGTGCCACCGATCGATTCCCGTCTGGTTCGGAAGAATGTTCATCCGCGGTCATGGCTCAGATCGGCAAAGATGCCATCGGGTCATCTCTGATTCAGGCGGCTTTCCCTTCTGATTCTATCGGAGGAACGTTACCCTCTTCTTTTGTCGGAGCGGCTTCGGGTGCTGACTCAGCGGGAGCTTCTCCAGCAACCTCACCTTCCGCGGGTGCGAGAATTATCTCGCCCGGTGGCATCGGCTCCCCACGCAGTTCTGCCAGCTTCGCTTTGAAGGCCGGGAGTTCTGCGTAGTTGTACATGTCGAGTTCGAAACCGGAGAGCTGGGTGGCGAGGCGGATGTTCTGGCCTTTCTTGCCGATCGCCATCGGACGTTGCGCTTCTTCCACGAACACTGCTGCGCGCTTCTTCACTTTGCGGCCCTGGTCGTCGATGCGCTCCTCGTTGTTGACGATGATGACTGCGGAGATTGCTGCGGGCTGCAGTGCGAGCGAAATCAGTTTGATAGGATCATCCGACCACTCGATCATGTCGACGCG
>CAYGGB010000089.1:0-4496 GCA_964349295.1 uncultured Candidatus Peribacteria bacterium
ACTCCCCCCACCCAAAACCCTCCAGCCGCAGCCGGACTCCAGATCCCCGCAGACGTCGCGCAGAAATTCGGCGATCTTCTCGAACTGATCAAAAAGTCCGAAAGCATGAACGATGAGGAGCGGCAGTACTGGATCAACATCCTGCCGATCATGACGCCGGAGCAGATCCAGAATCTGCGGGACATTCTGGAGAATGAGCGAAAGCAGCTTGCGGCAATCGACTCCAAATACCAGACCGAAATCGAAAAACTTGGCAATGCCGAAGTGGTCAAGCAGACGGAGGAGGAGCGAAAGAAGCGCCGTCAGGAGCGCGCGGGACAGGAGACGGCCCACAAGCACGAAGAGGATCAGGCTGCGGATGATATTCTGAAACAGATTGAGGGAGGAACGACAGGAAAGGCTGCCTGATGACCAAAACGTCGCATTGCTATAAACAGCAAAATATTCTATTTTGACCAATGTGGTTCTTTAAAAGATCCGGCAGACCTTTATCTTCTGTTCATGTGCAACAGAGAGGACCGGAAGAACCCGTTTTCCGACAGGGTGTCACGCACTCCATAAGACGTGAATGCCAACTCGGAAGGAGGATGATCGTGAAGAAGACCAGCAAACTGAGGAGCAAAGTCGCGAAAGCAAACATCATGAGTGCGAAACTCATGAGCATGCTCGCAATCGCGATGCAAGACGGGGGATGGAACCCCGATCAGCGGCTCAAATCGCTGTCCAAAAATCGTGCGACTGTGGAGGTCATGGTCAACGCCATGATCAACACCCTCATCGTTCCCGTGAACGGACTCGAAATGGAGCAGGAACCCGAAGGCCATTCCTTCGTGTTCGGCAAAAACCTCGAAGAGGACGGACTGTGGAAAATGATCAGGACCAACTTCAAGCTGGAACATCATCTTCAACTGTCACTCCCCGCCTATTATCATGGCGGATTCCCAATGCAGCATTGTCATCGCCCTCCCAAAGAAACTCCGACGCATCGCGAATTCCGGATTCTCGAAATCCAGGCGCCTATCAGGTTGCCTGAGTTGTATTCCGTGCTGTTGGCACAAGGATGGCATCACGCATGGATGTACGATCTGGTCCGAGTTCGTAACTACCAATCTGAACATCCCTTGTTCGCGATGGGTTCCGCATTGTGCAATGAAGGTCCGTCTCTTCAGCAGATGGAATTGAGGCAGAGCTACATCTCGACCTCGGGAATTCATCAGCCGAAAAAATATCACAGATTCTTGGTCTGGCGTTGATCACGCATGAACCACAACCCCGGCGGTCCCTACAAGGACCGCCATTTTTGAAATGATCACTTCGCGGAGGAAATGCCTGACTGAAGGCCACAGCACCGAACAATCAGCTCATCAATCAGCGCCACCAGTTCCTGCGGTGCTTCCGCTGTTGATTTGTAGCCGCCCGTTTTGAGATCCCGATCCGCGGCGACCGCCCAGTCGACGAGGGGACGAAGCTGTGAGAGACGGATATTCTGCGCCATCGGTGTCAGCATTTTCGCGGTGGGGAACGGGACGCTTCCCATCGATGCGATTTTCGCCGGATTACGCTCGCCTTCTGCAACGCACATCGTCACCGCAGCAAGGCACCGGACCAGCCAGAGGAGAATATTCCAGAGTGAGTACGGATCTTCCCCTGAACGGAGAAGAGATCGCGCGTACCGGAGTGTCGTCGGCAGATCGCCGCGGGAAAGGAGTGTTGTGAGCTGAAACACTTCCTGATCACCGGAGGGAACGGCAAGCAACCGCACCTGGTCCTGTGTGATGACAGAACCCGACGCGACGGAGAGCTTTGAAAGTTCCTGTGAAAGCATGTCCTGATCCTCACCGACGATCCCCAGCAGGAGATCTACTGCATCGGGACTGAGTGCACTTCCCTGCTCCTGACTGACACGCATCATCCAGTCAATCAGTGCTTTTCCCTGAAGCGGCTTGAATTCCTTGAGGCTTGCCACGGTCAGGAGATACTTGAGCCCGCCGAGCCGCTTGTCCGGCGCGGGATCGCAGAAGAGAAGAATGCAGTCGGGATGAACAGAATTGAGAAGGATCTGCATTTCATCTTTGGACAGCTTTGGAACACCCGCAATCACTACCAGACGCTTGCCGGAAATGAACGGACTCGAGCTCACTTCATCCAGCAGTGAACGCAACGAAACTGATGATCCGTCAACCTGCAATGCGTTCTCCAGACCGTGTTTCGTCACAAATTCCCGTACCCAGCGCTGTTTTTCGACACGCAAGGCGAATGCATTTTCACCGGTGAACAGATAGACGTTCGGCACACGGGCAATCTAGCAGAAAGGAGACAGGTGACTGCATCAGGATCCCCGGAAGAGTCAAACCACGCCTGATTGAGAAACGGGTCTTTTTGGGCTATACTGATGAGAAATATGCGAAAGAAACAAAAACGATTTACGGCAAAAACCCTGCGAACGCTCGGGCTCGGAATCTTCTGCGCTATCGGCGCGTTCGGAATGGGAATGGAAACCGCGGGTGACGTTCATCCCTTCACCCACAGTCAAGCCGCATTGCAGGAACTGATGTTCAACGGAACTCTGCACGGTGATGTGAACGGCAACGGAACCCTGGAATACGATGACGCGTATGCCCTGTATCAGATGTCAGAGGGTTTCCTCGCGGGATCGCCCGCGGAAGTCCGCAGAGGCGACACCGATGGTGATCTCCGGATCACGTCAAAAGACCTCGGCTACGTCCTGCAGCAACTCTCCCCACGGTAAAATGTCCGCAGTCACCTCCTTCCCGCGACGGCTCGCTTTCGCCCTTGTGACCACGGGCCTCCTGGGAATGCTGATCCCCGGATTTGCGACCGCGCAGATGAATGTTCCGACGCTGTATCTGCGCCCGCATTGTGATAATCCGGATCAGACGGCGTGTCCTGCTTTTGAGGCGACAGACCCGACGATGCTGATGACCCCTTTGCTTGCGCCGGAACAAACGCTCGATGTCGATCTTGTCCTGAGCAATCCGGGTAAAGAGTCCATAGCAAAAATCCGCGTATGGCTCTCGTACGATGCCGAGGCACTCGAGGGAAAAACAGTGGTGATTTCCCCGGTCTTCCCCGTCGTCATTCCGGGAGAGTCGGATTTTGCCCCTCTGTCGGGATATGCAAAAATCGCCGCGAGCGCGCAGCCGGGCAATGAACCGGACGATGAAATACTCCCGATTGCGCGGCTGACCTTCACCGTACAGCCGGCAGCCAGCATCGGAATGACGCCGCTGAGTTTTTATGATCAGAGCAGTGATGCACAGGGCCACACGAGCATTTCGACAGTAATCTCCCCGGCCCAGAATCTTCTCGCCGCTCCGCTCGGAACTCTTATCGTGCAGATCGAGACTCCCGCAACACTGCCCTCCCCGGGCTTACCCACCCCTCTGGTGGATACCGTAAGAACCGGTACAGATTCCTCGTCACCCGCACTATTCCCTGATCCCGAAACCGGTACCCCTCCGCCATTTATGAATGCCCCGACGGCACCGGTCGTCTCCGTGGACGGACAGTCGTCATTTTCACTGATCCAGCTGCAAAGCCTGCGCCTCGGAACAAGGGACAATATTCTGTACGTCACCTGGGATCTCCTCAATCACCCCAAGCTGCAGGGATACAACGTATACTTCGGCGCAACGAAGGGACGGTACCTGCAGCGCCGCAGTGTCTCCCTTGCATCACGCGGCGCGGTGATCCGCGATCTTCCTAAAGGAAAAACATACTACGTCGCCGTGCGTGGCGTGGATGACGAGAACCGTGAAACGGCATTCAGCAGCGAGGAATCCGTGGAGATCGGAAATCCCGTGACGTCCACGTCACCCATTCTTGGAGCGCTTGAGGCCATTGGAGAGGAGTCGCCTCAGGTGATTGCCCCGGAGAATCCCGTCGAATATGTACAGACACCCCTGACTGCAGGCGTTCCCGGAAAAGCAGGATCGTCCTCCGGTCTGGTCCTCCTTCTCATCGGCTCCGCAGTCATCGGCACATTCCTCGCCGGCCGCCGTCAGTTTCTCGCAACACACACCCTCCCCGTATGACCGATCTCCATCCTCACTGGCATTCAACGCCCGACAATGAGAACGTCCGGCGCAAACCCACCGACGTTCCAAAGACAGCAGGGAACCCCGTCCGCGTATCCGTCCGGTCCGCTTCCCGCATGCCGGGAGCGACCGCCGGCATCGTCGTCTTCGCACTGATCGGTTTCACGATAGCGGGAGGCTGGCAGGCACTGAGTGTCACGGACATGTCCGGAATGTGGAATGCGCTCACGGCACAAATCGGGACAACGGGCAGTTCCGAATCGTCAGCAGTGGCTGTTGCCGATCTCCCCGCCGTCGAAATCCACATCACGGGCACCAGCGGCTTCCAGCCGGAGACGGTGACGGTCAAACCGGGACAAAAAATCACCTGGATCAACGACCAGTCCATTCCCCATATCCTCACATCGCAAACGCTCAGAAACGGAAGCTGCGCATACC
>CAYGGB010000090.1:0-4492 GCA_964349295.1 uncultured Candidatus Peribacteria bacterium
TTTCTCTGCCGCATACGAAGTACGCACTCGCGACATACTACATTCTCTGTCCGTGCGAAGTGAGTTCCAACATGGCCCGGTACGACGGAATCCGGTACGGACACACGACGCCGAAACCCGCGAATCTTCTCGACTATTACGAGCGTGTCCGCAGCACCGGTTTTGGCGCCGAAGTGAAGCGCAGAATCATGATCGGAACGTACGCACTCTCGGCCGGATATTACGATGCATATTATCGTCAGGCGCAGAAGGTTCGGACTCTCATCGGACAGGATTTTACGGAGGCCTTCAAGACGGTCGACGTTATCCTGACACCCGTCTCCCCCACTCCCGCTTTTACCGTGGGCGCGCACAACGACGACCCCGTTGCGATGTACCTGGAAGATGCCTTTATGGACGGGGCCGTGATGGCCGGAATTCCCGCCCTCTCGATCCCCTGCGGATTCTCCAAAAACCATCTGCCGATCGGTCTCCAATTGATGGGGGCGCAGTGGCAGGAAGCGACAATTTTGCGGGCGGCCCACGCGTACCAGCAGGCAACGGACTGGCATACAAAACTGCCCAATCTGTAGGAAGATTTCCTTACGTCCAATCCCCTCTTATGCCTTCTCCCTCACGACAGGAAATTGTCCAGGATCTTGCAAGAAAATTACCCGCCCGTGCGCTCGAATATCTGGCGAAAAGAGCACAGATAAATGAGACGTATGCCATGACTCTTGAGATCAACAAATACACCATTTCAACAAGAGTTCGGACGTGGCTCGCCCTCAAGGATCTGACACCAGAGGAGATTATCGATCAGGCACTCAATGACCTCGCGGCACGACGCAAAAAGAAGCCCGACGATCCCGCGGTTCTGGAAGAAGCAGACACCTATTTCCGGGGGGTACGAAATCCTCTGACAACAGACGTTCAATCCTGTGTTCAACAAGCGATTGATGAAGGAAAAAAGAGAAGAGGTGAAGCGTAATAAAATCCCTTCTTATCGCCACATCCATGCAAGAATTCCTTTTTTGGAGGGCTTCTTTGAAGGCTCCGTGGAGGTCGTCATGGAGGGGTTCATGGAGGCCTCCGTGGAGGCCTGTACGGAGGCCTTCTTTGGAGCCTTCCTGGAGGCCTTCCTGACGGGCTCCACGGAGGCCTCCACAATCACCGGTTCGGCAGGGGATTGTGATGCTGCCACCTCTGGCAATGCGAGCTGTTTCTGGAGCGTCGCCATCAGGATGTTGCCTTCACGCAAACGTTCATTGAGGGAGGTGATCACGTCCCACTGTTTCTCGATCTGCTGGTTCTTTATTTTCAGTTCATTCTGAAGAATCGAGAGGACATCTGGAGGAGGCAATGATGATCCGGATGATGTACTTTTTTTCTCTTCTGCTTGGACTCTTTTTAAATTCTTTAAGAGGACGTCTTCACAGATCTTCCACGTGAAGTTTTCGCCCTTCTTTTTGAAGGCATCCACCTCTTTGGGTTCGGGGTACACCCCTGAGCGATCGGGGTTGGATTTGTCCTCGGCGATGGTCCGGATGAGACGGCGGATCGTGCTCTCGGAACGGCCTGTTTTTTGTGCGGCTTCCGCGATGGTGAGGGAGGGGAGTTGCATGCCTCCATGCTAGCCTCCATGGAGGGGTCCATGGAAGCCTCCATGAAGAGAACCGCTTGTCATACGACTTCGCATTTGCGTTGATAATAATTCACCGGACATGCGCTGGAATTTTCTGACAGGAATACATGCTTCGCGGTTTCTGTTTTTGATACCAGGGAAGGGGAGTCGTCGATGAGAAAAATTCCGGTTATCACCATCGCGATCTTCGGAAAAACGGAGTACCGTCTTTATCCCGACTCTTTAGATATGGAATGGAAAATTTTCCGCACTCTCTGGCAACTCCTGAAAAAATTCCACAGCCGGATCTACCGCATGCTGGTGTACATCGTTTTTTATGAACTGTTGAAACTGATACCAGCTGCAGTGCTCGCACTCGTCATCAATGCCGTGATCGGATTCGAGGCATCCCAGATTCCCTTCCTGATCGTCCTCCTGAGCGTTCTGTTTGTCGGATCGATGATCGTCTCATGGCTCGACATCCGGCTCGCCTACGAGGCATCCATGATCGATTTTGAGGCCCAGTCGTCGCTGCTCAAACAGGTAGCCGAAAAGTTGCTGCGATTGCCGATCGGGTACCACGAGCAATACAACACAGGAAGAACTGTTCATATGCTGCATCGCGGCGTCGACCGGTTTGGCGAGTTGCTGTTTTTCACCACCCGGGAACTGGTCCCGACATGCGCGCAGCTGGTGTTGACGACCGCGATTCTCCTCTGGATCGGGATTATCCCCGGACTTGTATTCATCGCCTTCCTGCCGCTCTTCCTCTACATCATCCACGGATACGGCAAGCATGTGCAGCCGCTGAGGCAGGAATACCACGAACAGATGAATACTGCCGCAGGACACATTGGCGAGCGCATCATGAACATCCGTACCGTGCAGGATTACGCGGTCGAGAAACGGGAACTCCACCGGTACGGGGATATTCTGCGCGATTTCGTCCGGCTGGGCCGCAGGCGCATGGATTACCACCGCATCTACTTTCTGTACCGCGATACTGTGATGAATATCGCCCGCTTGGCGATCATGGGGCTGGGCGTCTGGATGGTCGCGCACGGACAGATGACGGCAGGGGTTCTGGTGTTCTTCATCACCCTGACAGAAAAGGCGAACCTGTCGCTCTTCCGCATCGCCAACATCTACGATAGGGCAGGGGACAGCATGGAAGGCATCAGCGCCATGGTCCGGCTCTTCGAGGAAGAAGGCGCCATAGTGGAGAAGTCTGACGCCGTGCCCGTGACGCATCTGAATGGCGCTGTAGCGTTCCGGAACGTCAGCTTCGCCTATCCCAACGGGAAGCCTGTGCTCGACAACATTTCCATCGATATCCCGCCGCAAACCATGCTGGCAGTGATCGGCCGCTCGGGGGCAGGAAAGTCAACACTCGTGAAGCTCCTGTACCGGCATTACGACGTATCGTCAGGAACGATTCTGGTCGACGGGAAAGACATCCGGAACTACAAGCTCCGTCAGTACCGCCGCCAGATCGCACTCGTTCCTCAGGACATCGAGATCTTCAACGCCAGCGTGCGGGAAAACATCGCCTTCGGCTCAACGGGCCTTGCGACGGACAAGCAGCCGGGCGCCACTGATGACGAGATCATCCGCGTCTCAAAAATCGCATTCGCCCATGACTTCATCCAGGACTTTCCCGAAGGCTACAACACGCTGGTCGGGGAGAGGGGAGTCCGGCTTTCGGGAGGACAGCGCCAGCGCATCGGCATCGCCCGGGCATTACTCGCAGACCCCGCGGTACTGGTCTTTGACGAGGCGACAAGTTCACTCGACACCGAGTCGGAACAACTGATCCAGAAAGCGATGCAGACGATCGCACGGCAATACACGATGATCGTGATCGCGCACCGGCTCTCAACCATCGAGCACGCTGATGCAATTCTGGTGCTGGAAGACGGGAAGATTGCGGAGACAGGCACGCATGAGGATCTGATTAAAGAGGGTGGGATTTATGTGAAGATGAGGGAGCTGCAGAGGTTGGGTGATGTCAGAGACTAGTGATTAGGGATTAGGGATTAGGGATTAGGGATTAGGACTGAGATTGGGATGCAATGAAAAACCCCGGCATTGCTGCCAGGGTTTTCCTTCACATGTCACCTCCTTTCGAGGATAAAAGTGCTGCGGTGGTCTACGGCAACCAGTACGTATCGCCCCCTTCGTTTTTGAACATCTGATGCCCTGCAGGCACCAGCGCATCGACGAAAAGCTGAACGATCGACGGCTTCTCACACGAGACCCACCACCACGAACCGCCCATACCGTCGCAAAGGTCGTGCAACTTTCGGCGCGGAATCGTGTGCCAGCACTCGAAGAGACGCCTATCGGCGGTCAACGTGAACGCCGTCCGTGTGTAACACGGCTCTTTACCATTGATGAGCATCCATTCCTTCGCGTCGGTTTTCCTCCATTCATCGACATCCCAGATACTTTTCAGCCTGAGACCTTCGATTGCCTGCAGGAAGCGGATTTGTTGGGGAATGTTCATCAATTCCGTGACGTAGCAAAACCTTTCCCCCTCCAGGCACGGGGTACCAACGTGATTATGCCCCAAAGTGAAATGGACCTTTCCTTCCAACGGATGCGGAGGCAGATCACCCCAGTAGGACCGACACAGGTCGTTGACTTGCTGTTGCAACAGAAGGTAAGCCTCGACCTGTTGCCCTTCCGGAAGACGCTTCACCTTCCTGCGCTCACAGTAGACCTTGTGCAGTTCGATCACCAACGTGGACAGAAGCAGTTGCTGACTCATAACGGACTCCCTGTAAAAAGTGTTGTAGACCACATATCTCTCCCTCTCATCATTCCCATGGAAACAGTGAGAGGGAGAGACGTCGCAGATGTGAAGGATCAGTGCACCCTGCATAGTTG
>CAYGGB010000091.1:0-4439 GCA_964349295.1 uncultured Candidatus Peribacteria bacterium
AACTTACGCGTGCTGAAGAGGGAGATCATCTCTTCGTTGTCGAAGAGCTCGTCGAGAAAACCATCCGCCTCGCAATCCAGACGGACAAAAAGGAAGACGCCTACCAATTTGCGGTGACGGCGGCCAAGAAGTGGCCCGATAACGCGCGCATGATGGAGATGCTTGGTTGGTCGGCAGCGGAGACAGGAAGAAAAGAGGAGGCGAAAGCCGCGCTCGAGAAAGCGCTCCGGCTGGATCCGACGCTGGAGAGTGCGCGGGAAAGGTTAGGAAAGTTGTAAGTCATGGTTCGAGGCGCGCTGTCATGGCGAGGAGCACGACCGCAGTCGTGCCTCGAGCCACAGCGCGCACCTCACCATGACAGGCAAAAAGCACATCTAAACAAAAAGACCCTTTTACGGGCCTTTTTGTGTTTGTGTCTTCCTCCTGTGGCTATCAGCGGCGAATCACATGAGTCTACCGCTCAGCCTGTTCTCGAACGTGGAGGATGACGTGAGGAGAGGTGTCCTCGGTTCCCTGCCTTGCTGGGGTTTCTTGTTTCTCCTCGGAACCCGCCGAAGTCCCCGTACCGGTCTGCCGTGCAAAGCACAAAGGCTATGAGGAGACACTGGGGAGAAAAGAAGCACGCCGCTGGTGTAACCTCGTTTCCACGGCGCGACATTGCAGAGCAGAGAGGAGGATGAGTGCAGCAGGAGTGATGATCTGTACGCATGCCTCTCTCTGATCGGACGACGACGAGAATTAAGAATTAGGAATTAAGAATGAAGGAAACTTAATTCCTAATTCTTTATTCTTACTTCTTCGTCTGGACTGCTGTGATGTGAATGATCCTGTATGTGTCTTATCTTTGTTTGTCCTGATTTGTTTGTAGGGGGTCCGGACCCTGTTTGTGTTTGTTCGTGTGGGTGTGAATTGATTTGCTTGTTTGCAAATCTGGGTATCGTACGCATGGTCGGAACGAAACGCAATAAAGTGAGATGGTCAGAGAAGGATAATTGTTTCCTGAATACAATTTGTATACAAAATTATGGCTTCCGGCAGGGCGGAAGACAGAATCTGTTTCCCGGGATAGAATCCCCGTGATGACCAAACTCAGTCTCTCTCCCCTGCGTCTGATCCTCCTCGCTCTGCTCGGAAGCGCCATCATTGTGGGAGGCGTGATGTCCGCGGTGATCTCGCTCTGGGAACCGCGCTCACTGGAAGCCATGATCCCTGCCGATGCGACTGTCGCGCTGTTTTCGAATGTGACGAGTGAGGATGTCCGGCTGTGGAGTGACGATATGCCCGTCCTCCGGAATATTCCCGATTTCACTGACCCTCTCGACCTGGGAGTCCTGACGCTCGAGGGAGGGACACAAGGGTGGATCCTCACCTCCCGATCGGAAAAGATCACTCTACCTTCGGTTAACGGGGACTTCCGGGGCCAGCCCGTCCTGATGTCAGATCCTGGTGTGATGGAAAAGATGACAGGAAACTCTCCGCGGCTGCGGGCATCCGGACCTTTCGTGCAACTGAGTCCGGGTCTCGCAGGGAATTCAAAACGCATGTACTTGCGGGCAAACGGGATCGATACGGGCGCCGCACTGCCTCCCCTCCTCCGTCCACTGATCCGGGCCTCCGGAGCACTCCTTCTCTCGATACAGGATCACACTGCAACGCTGCGGCTTCTGGGGACGACCACGGATATGGGTGGCACGGTCACCGGCCCCCTTCCCGGGCTTACGCCGGCGCCGGATGCGGTGCTCGTTCTTGGCAATCCGCTGCGGGCAATGGACATCCATCTTCAGACGTTGCCAGAAACTGAGAGAGTGATCGCGCAGGGCATGCTCGCCAAAAATGCCGGGACGTTGATCGGTCCGGGGTGGAGCTGGACGTACGACATTCTTCCACTCGCAAAGGAGGAATCGACCGTGGCATGGAAAAAAAACACCGGCACGGGGGCAGACGTTTCGTATCTTCTTAAAAGTAACACGGCCAACACGACAGAGACGCGAACCCGCCTCGCCGCTTTTCACGAACGTTTCCGCACGCAGCTGACAGGAACCATCGTCACACGCCGTACGCTCGACAAGGGCGTCCCGTCGGCCATTCTGCACAGCGATCCGTCGCAGATAGAGGAGCGCCAGGAAACCAGAAACCAGTGGACGGTACGCATCACGCGGGAAAAAGGCGGACCACGCGTCCTCCTGAGCGCGATCCGCGGACGGGAATTTTTCATCACCAATAGCGAGGCATGGCTGAACCAGCTCACGGGGTCACACGCGGAAACGCCTCTGCCCCCGGGTCGGGGAATCCCCATTGCCGGCGGCAGTCTGTCTGCGGAACTGTTTTCACGGCACACGGCGGACATGATGAACCGGCCGGAATGGAAATGGCTGATGAGCGGCATGAATATGCACAGCGGGGTGGCGTGGGGAGTGGAACGGACGGATCACGTTTTGACCCTTTCTGTGGAAGAAAACAGCACGATTCCTCCGGTTACCCCATCCTCGTCCGGCCTCTAGTCAACGTGCGTCAAACCCACTATCCTCTCCCCGCTATGACCTTCCGTTCGCTCACCAAGTCCCTGCTGGCCTTCTCCGCGTTGCTCGTGATCATCTCGATCGCGCTGTTCATCTATCCGGGTCCCAAGTACTCGATTGAGTTCACGGGAGGCACGCTGATGGAAATCCAGCCGCCCGCAGGCAAGACGCGCGACGATGTGATTAGTGCGCTGCATGCGTACGAGACGGAGACGAAGGAGGACTTCGGCAATTTTTCGGTGACTGCAATCAAGACCGCAAGTGAACAGGCCTTTGTGATGCGGCTCCCGACGATCACCAACGAACAGCACCTCGCGCTCCTCGCGAGCATGGAAAAGAATCTGGGGAAAATGAACGAACTCCACTACAACACTATCGGTCCGAGCCTGAGCGCCAGCCTCAAGACCAAATCACTCCAGGCCATCGCCATCGCCTCCATCGCGGTGATCCTGTATCTCGCTCTCGCTTTCCGCAAACTCCCCCGCAAACTGAATCCGTGGAAGTTCGGCATGCTCGCGATTGTCGGGTTCCTTCACGATGTCATTGTGACCACGGGTGTGTTCATCATCATCGGACAGTTCACGACGTTTGAGTTCGATACGCTGTTTGTGACCGCGCTCCTGACGATCCTCGCGTATTCCGCCAACGACACGATCGTCATTTTCGACCGCATCCGCGCGAATATGGGCTTCGACAACCGCAGCGAAAGCATGGAAGTTATCGTCGAACGGGGTCTGCGGCAGTGTCTTACGCGTACCGTCAATACCGCAGCTGCGTCCATCATCATGCTGCTCTCGCTCTTCTTTTTGGGTAGCGAGTCGATCCGCTGGTTTATCCTTGCACTCACGTTTGGAACGCTGATCGGGGCGTACAGCTCGTACTTTATTGCGGCGCCGTTATTGGTCTACTGGAAATGATGCTGAGCCTGCCCTGAGCGAGCAAAGCGAGTCGAAGGGTGCTGGTTGGTGTACTGGAAGTGATTGGTTCCGGTGCGGAAGAGGTTTAGTATGTTCTCCATCTGGCTTTGTGGCTGGATGGAGTGATCTTTCACCCCGTCGTTACTATTACGCGAGGATGATGCAATGAACAATCCGATCGTTTTCGTGATCCTGATGTCTGTTCTGTATGCCGTAGCCAACGTGATCATTCAGCGAAAATTGCCCGGCAATCCCGGCATTGTGACGGCTGCAATTGCCCAGATCGTCATGGTCGCCATGAGCTGGGCAACACTGACAGTTTCGCGCAAAACCGGACAGATCCAGGATGTGCAAACATGGAAGTGGTGTCTGGCGGTCGGCGTGCTGTATTTTTTTGCCGACTTTTTCTACTTCCACGCTTACGCGCTTGGCATCCGGGCAACAACTGCCACTCCGCTGATCCTGACAATGCCGGTCTTCGTGGCGTTCATCAATTTTTTTGTCTTTGATGAGCGTCCGAAACCGCTGCACTATCTGGCATTTGTTTTTGCGATTCTGATGATCACCTGTGTCGTCCTTGCAGGAGATGATGACGGCTCAAAAGATCTCCCCGCCCCGTAAAGGGGCGGGGGTTTTGTATGGAACCGTCCTCCCATATTGACAGAAAAAGAGTGAACCGTACTCTGTGAAGCCATGAACGCGGATGTGCACATCGAATCAATGGACGAACAGACACTCCGGAAAGATAAGCGGTGGTGGCAACTGTATCTGTCTTCTTTTCCCGAGGAAGAACGTGAAGACCCCGAGACCGTTATTCAGGCTCTGAAGCAGCAGACCGGCGTGGTACTGCGCGCGACAATGAACGATAAAACCACCGGGCTTGCCACACTCAATTATCTCAAAAAACTCAATGCTTCATTTGGAGGATATATCGCGGTAGACGGAACAACGGAAGGGAGAGGTCTCGGTACCCTTCTCATTCAAAAATGGCTGCAGCTCACCC
>CAYGGB010000092.1:0-4426 GCA_964349295.1 uncultured Candidatus Peribacteria bacterium
GAGGAGGTTGTTCTCGCACCACTGGATGACGTAGTAGACGGCGGCGACGATGAGTGCCCAGACAAAGCCCTCCTGTGTACCGGCGATGAGTACTGCCGGCACCGCGGCGATCAGCGGACCGATGACCGGAATGAATTCGGTGAATCCTGCGAGAATTCCCAGCGTGAGCGCGTACGGCATCCGGAGGATCGTGAGCGCCAGAAAGACCATGAAGCCGATGAAAAAACAGAGCAACAACTGTCCCCGCGTCCATTGCGCCATTTTCGTCTGAATCGCCTCTGATTTGTCATCAACATACGGCCGGAGCCTGTACGGCAGGAAACTCTTGCTCCACGACACGATTTTTTCTTTCTCGATCTGGATGAAGAACGCCATGACCAGAATGATGATCAGGTTGGTGAAGAAGTTCACCACCGAGCCTGCAAGCTGTGCCGCAAGCACAAGAGAACTCTGCGTTGCGGTCGACAGATTCTGTCCGAACTGCTGCACGGCATCGGCAAATTCGTTGATGGAGAGGTTTCTGAGGGTTGTTTCCAGAAGCTGCGTCAGACTCAGGTTTGCCGAATCTGTGAGAAACGGAAGGGAGATGTGCGGGCTGTGCAGGAAGGTGTTCACCTCGTTCTGGAGCAATCCGGCAAGATCAATGAGCTGCGTGGCAATAAGCGGGACGAGCGAGACGAGCAGGAAGACCATCAAAAACAGTGCTATGAAATAATGGAGGAGAATTCCGAGTCCCCGCGGCAACCCGAGGCGGCGCAGATACTGCACGCCGGGATCGATGATCATTGCGACAAAGACGCTCAGCAGCAGCAGGACGATCTTGTCCTGCAGAAGCCAGAGCAGAGCCACGCCTGCAAAGATCGCAAGTACGGCGAAGGTCGCCTTGACCACGTTGGCGATGGAAAGATGGACGGTGAATTCTGGCAATGGCTCGTGATCCGCGGGTGCCGGAAGCTCATTCTCGCTCCATTTCTTTTGCTGGATCTCGCGCGCTTTGGCAAAAAGTTTCTGGGCTTTTTCACCGATGATGCGCAGCGACGTGAAGCTGGATGCCTTGGGAGACTGGCCGTTGCCGTTTTTTTTGGGATTCATGATTATGGGGCGAAAAGGGCGGCGACGATCGTGTCGATAATGAGGTATGTGAACACCACAACAATAAGACCGAGTATAGCATTCGTCACACGTTTTTTTCCGGCTTCTTTGTCGGGAAGTCCTCCGAACTGCTGGAGTCCCGAGAAGGCGTACTCATATCCGCCCTTCATGATCTCAATCACCGCGAAGCCTCCCGCGAGGCCGAACGCGAAGCGGATCAGATACGAGAGGTACAACGGGATGCAGCCAAAACCCATGTTCCCGGTACGAAAATTGCAATCCCTGCAATTGGGATCGCGGGGGCGCTGCTGCCCGGGAATCTGCTGATCGCAATCCGTGACTCCGGGGGGTCGTGCGGTATCGGGGATCAACTGGGGTCCTGCCCCCTGCGAATACACCGCTGACGGAATGGCGATCAGGATCAGGGCAACGGTGATGATGGAAGTGCGGAGTGTCACGGACGGCTATTGTGCGCCATATCTGAGCGGGCAGCGATTGTGCTTTTGATGTATTATTCTCTGGTGAATTTTTCCTGGTCCACGACTGGCCGGCCGATTGTCGCACTCGCCCCCATGGCGGGTGTCACCGACGCATCGTACCGTCAGCTGATCAAGCGTATTGCCCCGGAAGTGGTGGTCTACACGGAGTTTCTCTCTACAGACGCGATTCACTACGGCGCAAAGAAAACCATCGAGATGCTGAACTTCGATGCTGCGATCGAACGCCCGTTCATCGTGCAGGTGTTCGGGCACGATCCGGATCACTTCCTCTCCGCTGCAAAAATTATCGAAGAACTCGGCGCCGATGGGATCGATATCAACATGGGCTGTCCTGCCGCGAAAGTGGTGTCATCCTGCCACGGGTCCGCCCTGATACGAGAGCCCGATCTTGCAGCACGGCTTGTTGAGGCCACGGTCAAAGCCGTCAAGATTCCGGTCAGCGTCAAAACGCGTCTTGGCTGGGATTCCAAAACGACGCTCATTCCGTTCTGCAAGCGACTGGTCGATGCCGGTGCGCAGGCGCTCGCCATCCACGGCCGTCGCTTCTGCGACAAGTTCACCGGCAAGGCCGACTGGGAACCGATCTACGAGCTCAAGCGCAACATTTCCGTTCCGGTGATCGGCAACGGCGACATCGCGTCCGCTGCGGATGCTGTTGCGAGGATCGGGAATCTGGACGGCGTCATGGTCGGAAGAGGGACGTTTGGGAATCCGTGGATGATGCGGGAGGTGGTTGATGCTCTGCGAACACGCTCGTTGTCTCGTGACTTCGTCGAACCGGGAGAAGGTCTACGAAGTAACGAAGTAACGAAGACACGAGAAAGCATCCGACCCATCACCTTCGAGGAAAAGATCCCCTGGATCCTCGATCACTGCGCCCTGGCTGTCCGCTATAAAGGCGAACGGACCGGCATGCTCGAAATGCGGCGGCATCTTTCGAGCTACGTGAAAGGCTTCGATGGCGCAAAAGAAATGCGCGAGAGGCTGGTGCGGGTGGAAAAACTCGATGAGGTCCGTGCGATTCTTCAGGCGTGATCAGGCACTTGCGTACTGATTGTCCTGACCGCCGTCGCCCTCCTGATCCAGGTTGGTCGAATTGTCGCCAGAAGAAGGTATCCCTGCGAGGATTTCTCGTGTCCGACGTGAAAGGTCATCGGGAACAGAAAATGAAATAATGCCGTCTCCTGTCCGGAAACCGCTGGCTTCAATCTTTTGATCAGCCAAATCCTTTTGTACGCCTTCAACATCGGAAGGTCCGCCGCTCATGGTGATGATTGTCATAGGCACGTAGGAAATAGGAGAGGGGAATTCTTGTCAAACTCTGAGGGTAAAAATGTCAGATTCTGGCTTCGGAATGAGTAAAATCACTCCTCGACGACAATTTTTCGCAGTTCGTCGTAATCAACTGTTGCATGTAGTCCGTTATAGCGAATCAGCCATTGTCCGGGCCGCGGACCTTCTTCCCGTTTGACGAATTTCACGATTTCCCCGCATCGGATAACCATTGGACCGAGATCCTGGCACTGGATGGTCACGTCGCTATGCACCGTTCGTTCATCACCCGCCATCATTGCGGCCGGATGAAGAAGCTTTCCGCCCGAGAGTGTTTCCATAATGGGAGGAGGAAACGAATAAACGAGCATGGTACGAATCTGCGACAGCTTCGTCTGATCACACCAGACTACATCTGGACCTTGAGGCCCGGCCCCATCGTGGGGCTTACAGCAATCGTGAGGATGTACTCGCCCTTGATGCCGTTGGGCTGGGCTTCCTTGACTGCCGTGAGCAACGCCTCGAGGTTCTCCTGGAGCTTTTTCGATCCAAAGGAGATCTTGCCGAAGACGGTGTGGATGATGCCCTGCTTGTCCATTTTGATCTCGATGCGGCCTTTCTTGAGTTCGCCGATCACTTTGGCGACGTTATCGGTGACGGTGCCTGCTTTTGGTGATGGCATCAGCCCCTTCTGACCCAGCGTCTTCGCGACCTTGCCCAGGTCCTTCATCATCTTGGGCGATGCAACCGCGATATCGAAATCGATTTTGCCTTCTGTGATCTGCTTGATCAGATCTTCGTTGCCTGCGAGCGCGGCGCCCGCTTTTTTGGCGTCATCAATCATGTCATCGGGAACGAACGCCGCAATGCGGACATCCTTGCCTGTGCCATGGGGGAGGGGAACGGTGGTGCGGACCAGCTGATCGGCCTGTGTGGTATCGGCGTTGATGCGGATGTGGACCTCGGCGGCACCGTCAAAAGAACTCGTGCTCAGTTTTGGCAACAGTTCCATCGCCTCGGTGACGGAATAGACGGGCTTGGTGACAAGCGCCTTGCGCTCGGCGTATTTCTTTCCTTTCCTGCGGGCAAGCGGACTTCGTTTGGAAGCCATAGAGATGGGGGGAACGTGGTTCGGGCGCCTGAGAATCAGGCTCCCACGAGCCGGGGCAGTGTGCCAATGTTAGGGGGACTTTGCAACCGGAAAGAGCCTGTTTTATTTTTTGGTTGAGTTTTGCTCATTTCCTTTTTGCCTCACGTATCTTGCTCCCGGTGGCAAAACCGAAAGGTCCAAAATCTAACCTAAAATGTAAAAGCAGTTCGCTCGATCACTTCTTCTTCCCCTTCACCACATGCTTGGGATGATGAAGCGGCACCGACCGGAAGGCCGAAACGCCCGGCGGCCATCGCGTGCACCATGCAAGAAGAGCGCCGTAGCCAAACAGTACGACAGGCGTGATCCACCAGGTGCCGTCGAGAGGACGGATCAGAAGCATTGTGAAGAGAAATGAGAGAGCCGAGACCATCGAGAGAACGAAGCCGATCGTTTTGAAGCTGTACCAGAA
>CAYGGB010000093.1:0-4422 GCA_964349295.1 uncultured Candidatus Peribacteria bacterium
GTTAAGAAGCGATTTAGAGGGAATGTAATGTAAAGTTGACATAATATATTGAAAGGTAAATAGTGGTTGTCATGTCTAAGCCAAATCCCGTTCGGGAAAAAACATATGCGTTCGCAATCAAAATCGTTTTTTTATGCAGAAAAATGCAGGAAACAAAAGAATATGTGATCAGCAAACAGTTGTTGAAATCAGGAACAAGTATTGGTGCGAATGTTCGTGAGGCGACGCAGGGGCAGAGCAAGCCGGATTTTATTTCCAAATTATCCATATCTTTAAAAGAAGCGCATGAAACGGATTACTGGTTATCCATTGTGAAGGACACGATGCCGGCATTTGCCAATGAGGCACTCGAATTACAAAATGATCTCCATCAAATTATTTCTTTACTTACTTCCATCATCAAAACCACAAAATCCCATCTTCACCAATAACAACTTTTATTCTCAATTATCAATTCTCAATTCTCAATTAACGCCGATCCCTCGGTCCTCTCAACACCCACTTGATCGGAACACCCTCGAGTCCGAATCTCTCCCGCAACCGGTTTTCCAGGTACCGTATCTGACTCGGCTGGATCGTTTTGGGATTGCGGACGAAGAGGACGAATGTTGGCGGAAGATCTTTGGTCTGGATCACGTGTTTGCAGCTCTTGAGTGCGCTCATCGGCTGGCCGTGGATGGCGTCTTTGATGAACGTGTTGAGTTCGCGCGGGACCATGCGGCGGCCCATGTTGCGCTGGACCATCAGTGCGAGTGTGAATATTTTCGGGAGACTTTCACGCGTCAAAGCGGATGCGGGCAGGATCGGTGCGTAGCGGCAGAAGGGGAAGGCGCGCTGCGTTTCGAGGATCTTTGCTGTCCGTTCCTCTCCCTTTACGAGGTCGATCTTGTTGATAACGATGATGAGTCCTTTGCCGCTTTCGATGACTGTTCCGGCGATTTTCTTGTCCTGGTTGGTGACTTCCTCGTTGGCATTGATCAGGAGGACAGCGACGTCACAGTCTTCGATTGCCTGGATCGTGCGGAGAACCGAAAGGCCTTCCAGATCCTGCTCGATCCGTGCCTTGCGCCGCAGTCCTGCCGTATCGACGAAGATGAATTCCTGTTCCTCATGCCGGATGATCGTATCGGTCGCATCGCGCGTGGTACCGGGAATATCGGAGACAAGCTTCGGTGATACTTTCCGCTGCGGATCGCTCATCAGCGCGTTGATCAGGGAGCTTTTGCCAACATTGGGACGGCCGACGATTGCAATGCGCGGTGTGGAATGCACCACAGGCTCTTCAATCTCATCTTCAGATTCTTCCGCATCCTCATCAAAATCCTCCTCATCACTTTCCTCTTTCAACTTTCCACTTTCCACATGCGAAGCGTTTTTCCCAAACTGCAACCTTACCAGATGCCCGCTGATCGTCTCCCGCAATTCGATTGTCCCGATATTATGCGCCGAACTCACGGTCATGATTTCATCCGCGACGCCGAGGGAGTGGAACGCGTGCTCGGCTTCCTCCGCAACATCCGGCGTATCGCATTTGGTGATGATGAGGATCACTGGAACATGACGTTTCCGTTCCTTCCGGAGCATCGTGACGATCTGGTGATCGCTCTTTGTGAGCTCACTCCGTCCGTCGACGGTAAAGAGAATCAGGTCGGCGGCCGCAAGCGCGAGTGACGACTGCGCATGGACGTCGTCCTCGAAATCCTTGTCATCCGTCCCTCCCCCCATACCGCCGGTATCCACCAGAAGATAATCGACCGTGGGTGATGTCACCTTTCGCGCAATATGATCACGTGTCGTTCCCGCCACCTCGCTTTCGATCGCCACGCGTCTGCCGACGAGCCGGTTGAACAGCGTCGACTTGCCCGTGTTGGGGCGCCCGATGATGGCGACGAGGGGGAGTTTTGGCATGTGTAAAAGACAAACACTGACTCAGACGGCCTCACTATACTCCTGTACCGGGAGATATCGCAGTGTTATTACTATTCTTCTTCATACTGTGCGATCCGGTTCACTGGTGGGGCGTCCTCTTCTTCATCGGGTGAATCAGGCCAGCGGTACTCCATCAGATAGGCGTCTTCTCCCGTATCCTCATAGAATTGGCGTTGAACTCTTTTTGCCTGGAATTCCTGTTCATGGAAAAAGAGTTGTGCGGGCAGGTTGCTTTCACGCACATCCACACTGATTTTCGTCCGTCGGTGGCTGCTCAGTTTACTGACAAGCTTTGCCGCCATCGCGGTGCCGATATCCATTCCTCTCCATGCGGGATGCACGGCGAAGTTGAGTATGTGCAGTTTGAATTTATGCAATTCGTAGATCAAGAAACCGACGACTTTTTCCCCGTGCTCGGCGACCATACCGATGCAATTGCGCTGTCGCAGGCAACGCAGAAAATCTTCCTCAGTCCATGCCTGTTCGAAACTGCGCGATTCCGTGTCGAGGACCTCCGGCATGTCCCGCCGGATCATCCAGCGGATGTGAACTTTCAGTGCCTCTTTTCCCTCCGATACCCGTGTTGGGGATGGCTGCCTCTCTTTTGCCGGCTGCATCTGTGGAACGACAGGTGCCGCTTTGGGTTCGGGCGGCTGAAGACGGATTTCCAGTTCGCGCCGGATACCACTGCAAATGCTTCCAATGTGCTCCAGGCTTTGTTCCACTGTCAGCAGGTCCGGCTGCTGCACTTCTCGGATAAACCGCGCCAGTTTCTGCCAGGCATCCGGGGCAACAGCCTTCACCGAAGGATGGTTTGCAAATACAATGATTTGCTCCAGGAATTTTCTGATCGTGGCCTGCACCATTTTCTGCTGGTTCTGCACCTGTCGCGTAACCTCCGGTTCCCTGGACTGGTTTTCCGCTATTTCACCGAGAAGCTCCGCTTTCCGTTTCTGGTATTGCGCCTCAAGTTCGGCCAATCTTTCCCCGGCTGTTGCGATATTCTCCCGGACATCTTTAAATGCGTCGACTTTGTCCCGCGCCTCGGAAAGTTCGGTCTGTGATCCTTGCAGGGCCTTGAGTGCCTCCTTCAAGTGAACAAGAGCCTGATGTTCCGGCTTTGGAGATTCCTTCGAACCCCCCCCTGCATCCGGTTTGTCGGTGGGCCGATGATGTGAATCCCAGTATTCGGGCATTGGAGGCCAGTTGTACAGGATGAATAAACCTCTGCAAAGAGAAAAAATTCCGCCACGGCTTTAAGGGCATTCTGTCGCGGTGAATATGTTTTTTATCGGGAGAAGAACGGGTATGGCAAAAGCGGCTGTACAAAGACAGCCGCTTCGCCGTAGGGTTTCTTGAGAACTCTTTCTTTTATACGATCAGCATGTGGTATTCCAGGAGAGTTGCACCCTCCCGAAGTCGCGTGTGACCCTCAATGGAATCCACTTTCGTGAAGTCCATCCTGGTCAGGAACGCTTCCGCGACGGGGTTTTCTTCACGGAGTTCGATGCTGATCCGTGTCCGGCGCTGGGCCGATAGTTTGCCTTTGAGCTTTTCCATCAGCAATCGTCCCATGCCGATGCGGCGATGGTCAGGATGAACGGCGATATTCAGAAGGTGCAGCCGTCCTTCGTGCAGTTCGTAGACCATGAACCCCACGATCTTTTGCCTTCCCTTCGGATCCAGCTCAGCGCTCATCCCGATGCAGTTGCGCTGCATGAGGTGTGCCATGAGACGCTCCTGTTCCCATGGCGAGGAAAATCCTGCCATTTCAATCTGCATCACTTCCGGCATGTCCATGCGGATCATCCAGCGGACGTGAACATCGTCGTTCACGCGTTCGCGTGGTGGCTTGACGATAGGCTGCGGATCTTCCGGTTCCGGCAACGTCACGACTTCCGTGATCGCGGTGTCGGTGGATGCGGCAACCTCTTCTTCCGGCTCATCGGTGGAACCCGGCAAGCGGTATTCCATCAGACGTGCGTTTTTTGCGACGTCATTGACGTCATCGTCAATGATTTCCGTGAAGCCGTGCTTTTCGAGGAACGCCCGGGCATCGCCATTTTCGCGTTCCAGATTGATCCTGATGCGCGTTCGCCGAAGGTTCTGCAGCTTGCTCTGAAGCCTCTCGATCATCTGGGAACCGACCTTGGATCGTCGGGCCGGAGGATCCACACAGAACTTCAGGACATCGATTGTCCTCTTGTTGAGTTCATAGACGATGAATCCCAGGATTTGCTCATTGTCGGGAGAAACCGAACTGGCAATCAGGCCGATGACGTTCCTTTGTCGCATGGAGTTCAACATTTTTTTCTCGTTCCATGCGTCATCGGAACTCAATTGTTCGATTTCCACCACCTTTGGCAGATCACGCAGGATCATCCAGCGGATGTGAACCACAGTCTTTTTCGTATCGCTCATCAGAGTTCTCCTCCCCCACGGCATCCTCTTTCCGAGAATAGTGGGCAACAAAGTTTGTACGCAGGGAACACC
>CAYGGB010000094.1:0-4412 GCA_964349295.1 uncultured Candidatus Peribacteria bacterium
TTTCTGGTTTTCAACAGGCGGGAGGGCGGGTCGATTTTTCGGATCTGTTCGAAGGTTTCTTTGGTGGCGCGGGTGGGCGACGGCAGAAGCGCGAGGAGCGGGGCGGCGATCGCGAAGTCGAACTCACGATCGACTTCATGCAGGCCGTTACAGGCATCCGTCAGCAGATCTCCATCCGCAAAATGAATCCGTGCGACCAGTGCGGTGCCACCGGTGCCGAGAAAGGCAGCGAACTCGTCACCTGCAAAGAGTGCGGCGGCACCGGGCAGATCGTCCGTACCAGTCAGTCATTCTTTGGTGCCGTGCAGGAGGCGGTCCTCTGTCCCACATGCAAAGGGTCCGGAAAAGTTCCGGAAAAAGCATGCAAGAAATGCAGCGGCGAAGGAAGGATTTCCGAAACCGCAACGGTCACGATCGATGTTCCCGCAGGTATTGATGACGGGCAGACGCTCCGAGTCCGGGGCGAAGGCGACGCAGGTCGTCAGGGAACTCCCGCCGGCGAACTCTACGTGCACATCCGTGTCCGGCCCGACGATCGCTTCACCCGCGAGGGGGACGATATCCAGACGTCCATAAAAATCACCGTTCCTGACGCGATTCTCGGAACAGAAGCTCCGGTGGAAACTGTAACGGGATCAACGCAGTTAAAGATTCCTGCAGGTACGCAGTCCGGTCAGGTTTTCCGTATCAAGCACAAAGGCATGCCGGTGCTGAATACGAGCCGGTTTGGTGATCATTATGTGACAGTGGTGGTGGATATTCCGGGGAAGCTTTCGAAGGAGGAGAGGAGGTTGGTTGAAGAGTGGAAGAAATTGAGAATTGATAATTGAAAATTGAGAATAACGGGGGCAGTTTCAGGATCTTGTGTTGCTTCCATCTATTCTCAATTCTCCATTCTCAATTTTCAATTCAGATGTCGAGATTCTCCAGTCCGTCATCCTTCGCCATCACCGGCGACAGCTCTTCACTGGCCGGACCTTCCGCATTCGTTCCACCCGCAGATTCATCTTTGAGGCGCAGAACAATCTGGCGCAAATCCCCTTCTCCCACGCTCTCGGTCATCAGGTCGCTCATGGCTGGAGTGCCGGCGATGTACAGGTGCACAATGCGGCGGAAGTACGGACTCATCGGCGGCAGGGCGATGCGCGAACCGGTGCGGCGGACGAAGTCGGCTTTCTGCTCGGCGACTTTGCGGACCTTGTCTTCCTGCATGCGGCGGTAGCCGTCGACATCGACCACGAGGAACGGACTCTTCTCCATTTTTTCTTTGGCGCGAACGATCGACTTTACCAGATGCTGCAGTCCGTTGAGTGTCTCACCGTGCCAGCCAATGATCCGGCTCGCGTTGGTGCTCACAATATCCACGCGCGTGATGCCGCCATCTTCCTGCGTCACGTTGATTGCATCAAAGGGGAGCGAGAGATGCGTCAGTAATTTGCCGAGGATGTCCTGGATAAAGGGCGTGTTCATATGGTGGAACGACGTGGAGAATAGCACACGAAACGAACCGAAAGAAGTACCGGGAATGGCGAAAATAAGGCACCAGGGGGAAAACGCGCATTTTTTCAGACAGGGGCATATGCAGTGCCCGTCACATAACACGTAAGGAATTTTTTACTTTTTTCCCTTCTTCCCACTATGTCACTTTTTATCGTCAATACCATCTGGAAATCACTGGAGCCGGCACCACCACCGCCGGGTGTGATCGATGCACACAAATTTTTTGAAAGTCGCATCGACTGGAAAGTGGAAGACCTTCGCGACGAGGCGCAGGACCTGATGGATCATGCGCGCGGGGAGATCGGCCACGCTCTCGGGCCGGACGCGGAGGCGGCGTTCAGCCATCTGGAGAACTCATTCAATTCCCTTCATGACGGCGCCTCGATGTCGGACATCGCCGGGCTCGGTCACGCCCTGCAGGATATCGCCCCCTACACCAACGAAATCACCGGCGTGTTCGAGCAGAGCCAGATTCTCCAGGAGGATATTTTTCACGTGCATCAGTCCATGCATGAACTGGCCACTCTTCCGGAAATGCAGCTGATCGAGCAGTCCCTCAGCTCACCGGAAGCCATCGGCCACCTGCAGAGCATCCAGACCGAAGTGAACGCCGCCTTCCATCAGGCATATTCACAGTTGTCTGCCGAGGCACAACTGGAGGTCAACGCACTTCAGCAGAGTATCAACGGTGTGCTGGACAACCAGATCACCGAACAGGACGTCTTCAACCTGGGAAAGGATATGGAAGCCGTCGGCCAAAACGGGGAAATCGCGAGCGTATACGACCAGCATATGGAGGCGCTGGAGGATGTCGTGCAGGACCATCTCGATGCCCTTAACGAGATCGTTCACAACAGCATTGATAACGTGGTAGGCACCGATCTGGATTTCAATCCGGCAGATCACTCCGGGTTCGTGTCCATCGAAGATTTCCATCCGGGCGGGGGCATGGAAGCGGTGTTTGATTCTCCCGACTTCTTCAACGAGATGTCGCTCGACGTTCAGGAAGCCTTTACCTCGATTGATATGGATTTTCATATGGATCATATCGCCTATGTTCCCGATTTCGATATTTCGGTGGATGTGCCGGTTATCGACGCGGGCGCTCTGGATGGTCTCAGCTAAACGTCTGCGAAAACACCCTCACAAACACAAAGAAAAACCCCCGGTTTTTTACGGAGGTTTCTCACAGGGAAAACGGCATCAGATTATCGAACTGCATCCTTCAGCGTCTTTCCAGCCTTGAAGGACGGAACCTTCATCGCGGGGATGGAAATTCTCTGCGTCGGGTTACGCGGGTTCACACCCATGCGCGCAGCGCGGTGGCTGAGCTTGAAGGTGCCGAAACCGGTGATGGTGACGGGCGTGCCCTTCTTCAGGTTTTTGATAACGATGTTGATGACAGCCTGCAAAGCGTCGGCAGCAGCGCGCTTGGTGATACCGGCAGCGTCCGCGATTGCGGCGATCAGATCCTGCTTGGACATAAAGAGGATGGGGGATAGAAGTAGATGGCCCGAACAATACCCCCACTTTTCGCTTGTGCAAGCCACCGGTGTTGACTTTTCGGCTTGTACAAGAGAGAAAAGAATGAAAACGGCTTATGTGAGCCAAATAGATTGATCACGAAAGATGATCGTTTCTTCTCTGCAATCATGCAGCGCCGATCAGAAATTTTCTTCTGTCAACGATCAGGTTCCACAATTTTTTCATCAAAACAGGATCAGGCGCAGGCGTACCTGCATCCGGAAATTCCCCTCCCCTCCAATTCTCCTTTTGACATTCCGCCTCTTCTCTCTCTAGGCTGCGGCGACATGTCGAAACATTTAGTGATCGTCGAAAGCCCGGCCAAAGCCAAAACCATCAAGAAGTTTTTGGGCAAAGACTACGACGTCGAGGCGAGCATGGGACACGTGCGCGATCTTCCGAGTTCGACGCTCGCGGTCGACACCGAACATAATTTTGAGGTGAAGTACGAGGTGCCGGACGAGAAAAAAACTGTCGTGAAAAAACTGAAAGACGCGCTCAAGGAGGCCGATGATCTCTGGATCGCGACTGATGAAGACCGCGAAGGCGAAGCCATTGGCTGGCATCTGTGCGAGATATTAAAGGAGGACCCAAAAACCGTGAACCGCATCGTCTTCCACGAAATCACCGAAACCGCGATCCAGGCGGCAATCAAAAATCCCAGGACAATCGACATGAAACTTGTCCATGCACAGCAGGCGCGCCGCGTTCTCGACCGTCTCGTCGGCTACACGCTCTCGCCGTTCCTCTGGAAAAAAGTGTATCGCGGTCTCTCCGCGGGCCGCGTGCAGTCCGTCGCGGTGCGCGTGATCGTCGACCGCGAGCGTCTGATCAAAGCATTCGTTCCCGTCGAATACTGGTCGATTGAAGCACTCCTGGAAAACGGAGCACAGCAACCGTTCACTGCTGCCCTGAGCAAAAAAGACGGCGCGAAGATCGAACCCGGGAGCGAGGCGGACGTGAAG
Organism: uncultured Candidatus Peribacteria bacterium; assembly: GCA_964349295.1. GTDB lineage: Bacteria > Patescibacteriota > Gracilibacteria > Peribacterales > Peribacteraceae > JABFSS01. The sequence goes on from CAYGGB010000094.1 coordinate 3,990, forward strand.
CAGATTCTGCAGGATCTCGACGGCGCGGAGTATCGTGTCGACTCGATCGAGGAAAAAGAACTCAAGAAGACTCCCCCGCCCCCATTCACCACATCGACGCTCCAGCAGGAGGCGGCGCGCAAACTCGGTTACTCCGTCAAACAGACAATGGTTCTGGCGCAGCAGCTGTACGAAGGTGTCAGCCTCGGCAAAGGCGCCGGGCACACCGGTCTTATCACCTACATGCGTACCGACTCGTCCAACCTGAGCCAGAAGGCGCTTGAGGACGCCAAAAGAACAATCGAGAGCCACTACGGCCGCGAGTACGTTCTTGCCGAGCCGCGCATGTACAAGAAGAAATCCAAAGGCGCGCAGGAGGCGCACGAAGCCATCCGTCCCACCGAACTCGAGCGCATCCCCGCATCGCTCGATGGTGTTCTCGAT
>CAYGGB010000095.1:0-4398 GCA_964349295.1 uncultured Candidatus Peribacteria bacterium
ACCTTGCGGTACACGATTTTGAGTCGTGCGCGTCTACCATTCCGCCACTTCGGCACGGGAACAGTGTATCAAGACTTCTTTGCAGAAGCTGTAGTGAATCAGTCACCCAGCTCTGCTATTCTTCCCTCCCATGAAAAAACCCCTCCTCATCGTCAAGAACATGACCCACGAAGGTCCGGGAATCCTCGAGGAGATTCTCCGGAAGAAAAAACTGGAGAGCATCATTGTCGATCTCGAGTCCGGCGACGCGTTCCCCTCCCCCAAAGATTTTTCGGCGATCATCGTGATGGGCGGCGAGGACAGCGCGAACGACAAGACAGAGAAGATGAAAACGGAAATCAAACGGATTCAGGAGGCGATCAAACTCGGCACCCCGTATCTGGGAATCTGCCTGGGACTCCAGACACTCGTGAAAGCCGCAGGCGGAAAGGTGGTCAAGAATGACGTGCGCGAGGTCGGCTTCCGGTCTCCGGACGGACTCTACTTCAGCGCACAGCTCACCGACGACGGCAGCAATGACCCGCTGCTGGCGGGTATCGGGATGGAAATGCCGATGTTCCATCTGCACGGCGAAACGGTGGAACTCTCCGGGGGAATGTCGCTCCTGGCGTCCGGTGAATGGTGCGTCAATCAAATCGTGCTCGTTACTCCCGGGATGTACGGCATGCAGGGACATCTGGAACTGACTGATGACATGTTCACGGAGTGGTGTGAAAAAAATTCCTGGCTGCGCGAATGTGACCGCGCAAAACTTGCGACGGACTGGGCGAAACGAAAAGACGATCTGCAGAACACACTCACAACAATTTTCGGAAATTTTCTGCGGGTTGCAGGACTGATCTGACACGACTCTTGTAGCATTCGTCGTGCTGCCGTTATAGAATATAATTGTTTTAGTTCCAGCCCCCTTTTATCTATGATCAAACTTTCTTTGTCCCGCACGCGTTCCCCCATGAACGTGCGCCAGCAGTTTTTCGCATATGGTGGCGGAATTCTGTTGATGTTCGGATTCCTTTCGTTCGTCCTGCCGGGCTTTCTGGCAATGATGGATATGGAATTTTCGTACTACGAACGCATAATGCTGCTCGTCACCGGTGCGACGCTTCTGGCATTAGAACAGAACACGGATGAAAAGATTCAGCAACACGTAATGTATCTGGTCGGTGCAGTCGGCATCGTTCTCGGATCTGTCGGAATGCTCGTCCATTTCGGCGTCACGACATCAACGATGAGCGTCGTGAACATGAACGACACGTTCGGATCTTTCTTCTACCTGTGCATGGGCATCTGGGCTGTCATGGCCGGCATGCTCTCGGAGAAAAAGCGCCGGTAGGCCGATAAAAGGGCCCGAAGACTGCTATACTGCTTCCATGAAGCAGTACGACATGTTTATCTTCGATTCCTTCGCCTGGAAACCCCACGCTGGAACTATTGAACTCAAATACTCACTCGCAAACTCTACGGCTGTCGATGATCCGGACTCTGTCCGTTTCGTCGAAACCCTCACACTTCCTTCTCCCCCGTTCCTGAAACCGGAGAAGGAAGTGGAGTTCAACCGTGCGCTCTTTGCACTGCACCTTATCGGCGGCATCAGCTACTTCAAGACCTGCCTGCCGAAAAAGATCGTCATCCGGTCAGGAACGCTGACAAAGGACCAGGCCGAATTCTGGAACAGTGTCTACGAGAACGGTCTTGGGGAATTTTTCTACAGGAACGACATCGATTTCACGGGATTGATCCACTTCCCGTCCGATACGGCCGCCAAAGCACCCGAGGTGCTCAAGAAGGGTGACTGGGAACCAACAGGCAAAGTGCTGCTCCCGATCGGCGGAGGCAAAGATTCGGTGGTGACGGCGGAACTCCTGCGCGCGTCATCGCATATCACGCTGTTCCGCATGGGCCACCACCCGCTGATCGACCGGCTTGCGAAGGAGATGAAACTGCCACTCCTCACGATCAAGCGGGCGCTCGCGCCGGAACTGTTTGCGCTCAACAGCTCGGGCGCGCTCAACGGTCACGTTCCCATCACCGCCTATCTCTCCTGTGTGACGATTCTCACCGCGATCCTTTACGACTTCGACGAAGTCGCCATGAGCAATGAAAAAAGCGCCGACGTCGGCAACGTGGAGTTCAAAGGCAAAAAGATCAATCACCAGTGGAGCAAGTCCGATGAATTTGAGAAGGCCTTCAAAAAGTATCTCAAAACATTCGTGACGAACCGGGTGGAGTACTCCAGCAAACTCCGGTCCATGACCGAACTGGAGATTGCCGGACAATTCGTGAAATACCCGCAGTACTTCCCCTGCACGACGAGCTGCAACACGAACTGGCGCATTTTAAAAAAAAACTCCCCTCCCCCTCAGGGGGAGGGGCTGGGGGAGAGGGCCATGAGGGCATGGTGTGGGAAATGCCCCAAATGCGCTTTTGTCTTCGCTCTCTATGCGGCATACCTTCCCAAAAAAGCGCTCACGGAGATATTCGGGAAGAATCTCTTCGACGATGCAGCGCTGATCCCGCTCTACAAAGAACTTCTGGGCCTGAAAGGATTCAAGCCGTTTGAGTGTGTGGGGACGCCAGAGGAGACCAAAGAAGCCTTCCATCTGGCACAGAAACGCGGTGATCTGAACGATACGGTAGTCATGAAAATGTTTGAGAAAGAAGTATAGTGTGCGGGAAATCTATGAAGATCATCGATCTCACCGGCAAGAAAATCTGCATTCTTGGTTTTGGCAGGGAAGGACAAGCCATGCTCGCAATGCTGGAAAAACATGTGCCGGACACAGAAGTCACGATTGGGGACAAAAATCCTGATATCACCGTCAACAATAAAAAAATCTGGCTGCAGCTGGGAGAAGGATGGCTCAAAAATCTGCAACATTTCGATGTCATCATTAAATCCCCCGGCATTCCCCATCAATCCGAATTTGATACCGTTCAGAGCAAACTGACATCATCAACGCAGATCTTCCTCGATACGATCAAAGACTCTGGCGCAATGGTCATCGGTGTCACCGGATCGAAAGGCAAGAGTACGACGTCAACGCTAATCTCTGAAATCCTGAAGGCAGGCGGGAAGGACGTGTCACTCATCGGCAATATCGGCGAGCCCTCGATCAGCCATCTGGATGAATCGAAGCCGGGAAAGATCTTCGTGATGGAGATGAGCAGCTATCAGTTACAGGATTTGACAGTGAGTCCTGCAATCGCGGTGGTGACGTCATTTTTCCCCGAACATCTCGACTATCACGGCTCACTCCAGAACTACAAAGAGGCAAAGAAACACATCGCGCGGTTTCAGAAAAAGACGGACATCATCTTCTATTGCGAGACATCCGACGGAGCAAAAGAAATATCGCTGGAAAGTCCCGGAACCCACGTCCCCTTCTCGGCAGATGATTGTCCTGTCCAGGCCGATCAGACGCACCTCCTCGGGGATCACAACCGCTCGAATATCGCCGCCGCATGGAAGGTCGCAGCGCACATGAAGATTCCGGAGAGCGTGATGCTGACCGTGATCAAAAACTTCCACGGCCTCCCCCATCGTCTCCAATCTCTCGGTGTCCATCACGGCATCGAATGGATCGACGACGCGATTTCGACGACGCCGGAATCGACCATCGCCGCGCTCGATGCGCTCGGTGACCGTGTCGCGACCGTGATTCTGGGCGGACAGGACCGCGGGAACGACTTCACGGAACTCGCGCAGCGGATCGCGCGCTCATCAGTCAAGACCGTGATCCTCTTCCCCGGAAGCGGCCCGCGTATCCGGGAAGCATTAAACGCTACGGCGAGCGACGTTCAAATCATTGACGCATCATCAATGGAAAACGCTGTGAGCATAAGCAAAAAGGAGACGGTTCGACGAAGTAACGAAGAAACGAGCCGTTCGATCGTCCTTCTTTCAACCGCCTCCCCCAGCTACGGAATGTTCAGGAATTTTGAGGAGAAAGGCGACATATTCCGTCGGAGCATCAACTCTCTTTAGAGCCTTGAAACCTCTGCGGAAAGAGAGTATTCCGTCAGGCACTATGAAGATCGGTATTCACCATTTCCGGAATTACGGCCTGATTCTCGTGCTGCTCGCAGGTCTCTGGTTTGTATCAACCTATTTCGGGACCGCATTCTTCACGCGCGTTGGAGCAACACCACTCGAGGGAGGCGTTCTTCTCGTCCTGTTCGACATCATCATTGTATTCGCACTCGGTTTTCTGGTCTCCGAACTCGCACGACCGACAGTTATCCCATCATTTGTTCTGGCGATTTTTTTCGGCATGGTCGGACGCGAAATGCTGCTGCCGCTGGTGGAACACCACGAGGTGCTTGCAACCCTGACCACCATCGGCGACATGCTGATCCTGTTTGGCGGCGGTCTGGATACGCCATTTGCCCGCTTTAAGG
>CAYGGB010000096.1:0-4360 GCA_964349295.1 uncultured Candidatus Peribacteria bacterium
CATTATAAATCCTGAACCTGATCTTTGAGTCCTGAATCCTTGGTTCCGACTCACTTCGCTCCCACCATTTCCACCACTTTTCCGAATACTTCCGGATGATGGATCGCCAGTTCACTGAGCGTCTTCCGGTTGAGTTCGACCTTCTTCTTCAGCATCTGGTTGATGAACACCGAGTAGCGGAGACCTTTTATCTTGAGTGCAGCGCTCAGGCGTGTGATCCAGAGCGAACGGAAATCGCGCTTCTTGAGGCGGCGGGAGACGTACGAGTTCGTACCGGCGCGGATCACCGCTTCGTTGGCCTTCACGTACGTGGAACGGCGCATGCCGCGGTACCCCTTCGCGAGGGCGCGAATCTTCTTGTGTCTGCGATGCCGGGCGATACCTCGTTTGACGCGCATAATAGATGGGAACCACCGCGGGTCTTCGACCCGCAGATAAATGGATTATAGATTGGGTAACAATGCCTGGAGACGATTCAAATCACGTGTGTGGACCAGAACGGTGCGGTTCAGACGCTTCTGGCGCTTGCTCTTCTGCTGCAGAAGGTGACTGCGGCCGCGGCGCTTGAACGCCAGCGCACCCGATCCCGTCTTCCGGAATCGCTTCTTGGCGCCGCTGTGGGACTTCATTTTAGGCATTGGAGACGCAAGTTTAGTGGATTTTATGGCCAACGCAACAGGAATTAAGAATGAAGAATTATGAAAAAGAGGAGGGAATTGCCTCCATAGGCGTTTTCTTCATTCCTAATTCTTAATTCCTCATTCTTTTTCAGGCAATCAATAACTTACTACCGCTTCGGCTTAAGTATGACCGTGAACTGATCCCCCTGCCGCTTCACCTCCTGCTCTACATCCCCGACGTCCTTGAGTGCTTCAACAATCCCCTTGAGCTTCGCGATGCCATATTCTTTGTTACCGAGTTCGCGGCCACGCAGGCGCATGGCGAATTTCACCAGATGGCGCTCTTCAAAGAATTCCCGTGCCCGGCCGACGAGACGGTCGATGTCATGCTTTTCGGTGCGGTATCCCAAGCGCAGCATTTTCACCTCGACCTGCTTGCTGTGCGAGCGCTGTTTGCGTTCTTTTTTCTGGAGCTGATAGAGGAAGTGTCCGAATTCGCCGATCTTCACCACCGGCGGAACCGCTTTGGGCGAGACTTCGATCAGATCCTGTCCAAGCGCGCGTGCCTCCTCGAGTGCCGCGTTTCTCGTCAGTGTCCGCGTGGTGCCGTCATCGGCAACGAGCATCACTTCGGGAACCAGAATCTGTTCATTGATCCGGGGCCGGCGTTCGATGGCACGGACGGGACGGTTGAAGTGGTGACGTTGGCGCATGGGAGGTGAGTGCGGGAAAGCCGGGTGATGATAGCAGATGCGCGAGAAAAAGGGGACCGAGCATTCATCCTGAGCGGAGCGAAGAAGACATGCGAAAGTCTTGCAGTGCGGCCGCGTTGCCGCACTTCGCGGAGTTTATCCCGATCGAAGAGGGGCTCAGTGTGACAACGCTCCTTATTCTGTCATCTCGAATACGCCTTCACGGTCACTTCCACCTTCTCCCACCCCTCTGGCATTTCCTCCAATGATTCCTTCTCGACGGTCATAAACTGCACCGGCCACAATTTCTGTGCGACCAGTGTCCTACCGAGATCTCCCGTCAGGAATTCCCGGACCTCTGGGAGCTGTGATGATTGTAGGAGGCCTTTGAAGGACGAGAGAAATTCCTCCGAGGCGAGTGCCTGTGAAAGACGTTCATCCGTCAGCTTCGGATCCTGCACATACGAGAGCAGATCGGATGAGAGAAAACGTTCGACGGGAACGATCCCGGCGTAATTTTCGGATTCTGTCAGACGAAACAGTGTGCGGATATTCTCAGGTGACAAGACATCGCCGACGGTGAGCATTCCCGAGAGATTCAGAATGGAGAACAGCTGGGTCCTGCCTTCGGGACGAACGGTGGCGGTAAACCGGAGTGTCCGTGATCGCAGCGTGACCGGCGTACCGTCCTCTTTCTTCACGATTGTGCCGGTCTCATTCACCGCATCGGTCACGTCGATTGCTGACATCGACTGGAGGAGTTTTTTTCTCTCGAGGAATGTCCGTGCGGATTCCACGAATGCAAGCAGGCGGCTCAGATCGTCGCCCTCCGGCAACACGAAGACGTTTAGCTTCTCCTGTGCCGAACCGGTGCGGAGGCTCGCTTCGAGTGTGCTGAGTTCGTTCTGACGGGTCAGGAGAGAGGCGCGGTGTTCAAGCGGGGGAATTTCGGCTGCAAGCGGAAGTGCGTACTCGTTGACGTCTTTGAATGCCTGAAAATGCGCCTGCAGGACAAAGACCGATGCCGAAATCATTGCGGTGCCTCCCGCGAGCGCGGCGACGGAGCGCAGATAGTGCCAGAAGCGCGCTACTGTCGCGACCGGTTTTTCCATTGTCTGCGGAGGAGTCTGATCATTCGTCATTTGAGTGTGATGGTGATGGTGAACGGGGAATGGAATCCGGTTGCCTTGTCCTCCTCGCGTGAAAACGCCGGTGTCGTATTTGATTCCACAAAGGAGAGATCTTTCAGTGATGTTGAGAATTCAGCCAGGACAGTCATGCTGCGGGTGTCCACGTTGCGGATATCGCCTTGGACGGTGAGCGTCTTTTTGCCGGGATCGTAGTCAAATGCATGGAAAACAATTGCATCCGGCTTTCCTGCGAGAGACGCCGCATGTTCCCGGAGTTTCTTTTGCAGTTCATCCAAAGGGGTGCGGGCGCGCCGTGCGTCCTTGAGTGCGTCATAGGTCTGGTCGTGCACGGCCAGCACCGACTGCCGGCGCTCCTCCTCTTTCGCCGTAATCTGCGCCGTCAGGTCTGTGCGATATTGCCGGATATCCTCCGCACTCCGAAGCTGCCCTCCCACATCGATGCGTGTGTAGCGGGGGAGCAGGAGCAGCCATGAGAGAGCCATCAGCGTCACAAGCACCAGGCTGAAGAGGAAGAACGGCCAGGCGACCGACCAGAGAATCGTTGAAAGCGCTGGTCTGCGGGCCGGGAGGTGCGGTGTGAATGTGAGCATTGGGTTTTCCTTATAGTATAGCAGAAATCGGGTAACCGAGGAAGCCGGCGAAAGGATTCCGAAGAGTCCAAAGAGTCCAAGGAACAGTCGGAAAAGGAAGCTCATACCTTCTTCTTGTTTTTTCATTCTCAAACCAACTCGTCCCCGGAATCGTCGGACTCTTCGGAATCCTTTTATCACGCTGGTTTCAACCTCCTTCAGGACCTATACTCCAATAGTCATCTCCCCCCTTTCCCGTGGACGAACTTCTGCAGAAACTCACCGAACTGCAATCGGCCGTGAACACAGGCAAGGACTCTCTTTGAGGGCAAAAAAATCCCACAACAGATCGTGGAACTTGAACGGGAAACGACGGATCCCGGTATCTGGTCGGACCAGCAGAAAGCCCAGTCACTCTTTACCAGACTGAAGGCGCTGCGCAGGCAGTGGGAGCCGGTGTCGCAGATTGCTGCGGAACTCAGTGAACTTGTGGAGCTCGCTGGTATTTCATCCGACACCGATCTTGCCGAACTCCAGTCGCAGGCAGATGCGATTGAAAAGAAATGGAAAGAGCAGGAGCTGCTGCTGTATCTGGGTGGCGAATTCGATGCTGGCAACTGCTACCTCACGGTCAGCGGCGGCGCGGGCGGCACCGAGGCACAGGACTGGGCGGCGATGCTCGTGCGGATGTACCTGCGATACTGCGAAACGAAAGGATGGAAAACGAACCTGATCGAGAAGACGGACGGGCAGGAAGCCGGGATCAAGTCAGCAACTTTTCACGTCACCGGAGAGATGGCGTACGGGAATCTCAAATGCGAGAAGGGGACGCACCGTCTCGTCAGGATATCCCCCTTCGGTGCCAAAGGACTCCGGCAGACCAGCTTCGCACTCGTTGAAGTACTGCCAGAGATCACCGAGACAAAAGAGATCGAGATCAATCCCAATGATCTTCGCGTCGACACCTACCGTAGCGGCGGCGCCGGAGGCCAGAACGTCAACAAAGTCGAATCCGCGATCCGCCTCACGCATCTGCCGACTGGCATCGTTGTCGCGTGCCAGACCGAACGCTCGCAGCTCCAGAACCGTGCTCTCGCCATGAACATTCTCCGTGCCAAACTGCTCGAGAAGAAACGCGCCGAAGAACTCTCGCAGAAAAAAGATCTGAAAGGAGCTACCGAGAGCGCCGACTTCGGGCAGCAGATGCGTAGTTACGTCCTGCATCCCTACCAGATGGTCAAAGATCTCCGAACAAGCGTGGAGACGAGCAATACGGGCGGTGTGCTGGAAGGGGATATCCAGATGTTCATTGATGCGGAACTGAAACG
>CAYGGB010000097.1:0-4359 GCA_964349295.1 uncultured Candidatus Peribacteria bacterium
TTCAGGAGCGTGTATCCTCACGGATGTGGAGGTTCGAGTCCTCTTCTGGGCACCATTCGACTCGCAGTTCGCTACGCTCAGTACTGCTCACTCATGGTAAACCACGAGTGCTCTTTTTGGGCGGAATGATAGTTATTTCTTCGGCGCATCCTCCCACAAACCGACGACATTGCCCGAAAGGTCTGTCACATATGCGTAAAAGCCCATCCCCATCATGTCCATTTTGGGCTTGATGACTTTGCCACCGGCTTTCTCGATCAATTTCACTTTCTCATCAATGGACGAAACCTGAATGGCGAAGACCGGAGCCTTCACGTCGTCATTTTTCTTCATGATGCCGCCATTGATCGCGCCCGGCTTGAGCGGTTGACGTGTCTTCTCGTCAATGGGCGTCGTATGGACACCGATGTACGTGGAGCCATCGGGCATGGGCCAGTCCTGCAGTTTCCATCCGAAGATGGAGTAGAACGACCGGGCTTTCTCAAGATCGGTAACCGGAATTTCGAAGTGAACAATGGGATCCATAGTGCGGCGAGCATACGCCACCGTGGGAATTTCCGGCAAATATTCTTGACAGATTTTCGTGTAAGACAATGATGCGGAAGCATGTCATCCTGAGCGGAGCGAAGGAGACATGCGCAGCTGAAAGATGCCGGGGCTTCATGGTTCGCAGAGTTTATTCTGAGCCAAGGCGAATAACTCACCATGACACCTGTTACTGTTCCCTTTTCAAAAACTCGAACCTGCTCTTCGCAAACGCATTCTCCGGATCCAGTTGCAGCACCCGTTCATACGCCCGGATAGCATCCACCGGATCATTGCCTTTCTCCAGAGCCATGCCGAGATTCAGATAGACTGAGATATTCCCCGGCTCCAGTTTTTGCGCCGCGAGCAGATGATTCACCGACTCCTGAATCTGACCGGCATCCAGCAGCAGCGCGCCGAGATTCAGCTGTGCAAGCGCATAATCCGGCCGCAGTTCCACTGCGCGGGTGAACGCGTCTATCGCATCGGCACTCTGCTTCTGACGCAACGCGACGACGCCGAGATTGAACCACGCATCGCTCGTCCCGACTCCTGAGTGTGCGGCGGCAAGATATTCGGCAATGGCGAGATCGGTCTTCCCGATACTGTCGTAGTACGCACCGAGATTGTTATGTGCGATAGCTACACCTGGATACAGCGAAAGCGAATGTGTCAGGAGTGTTTCCGTATTTCTCCAGACGAGTGCCTGCCATCCGGCAAGAAATAACAGGATGACTACGAGCGCAATCGTGAAGATCTGATAATTATTCCGGAGATGATTGAGAAGTAGCGCAGCTGCAAAAAAGATCCCGATCGTCGCAAGATAGACATAACGGTCGGATGTCAGATAGAGAACCGAAATGACATCTCTCCCCTTCTCCGCCGTAAGAAAACTCGGTGCGATGAGGAACAGAAACCACCACCAGGCGAAAAACACCGCCGGCAGTTTTTTCCGGTAGATCAAAGTGACAACGGACAGGATGAAGACCGCAAGCAGCGGCAGGAGAATATCCATCCGCATGAGCGAAACATCACCCGTGAACGGATAGACCACGGAATACTGCATCGGCCAGACCAGATGCCAGAGCGAAAAGACGATCGCCTTCATCCCCAAAAGCATTTTCGCAAACATGGTCTGTTGACCCCCCATTTTTCCGAAGACCGAGACAATGCCGAAGAGGATACTCAGAAAAAAGAACGGCACTGTCAGAAGAAGTGACCGTTTGTTGATCGACCTCTTCGTATACAGATCGGACAGAATCAGAATAAACGGAAGCGGAAGCACGCTCACTTTCGACAGCAGCCCCAGAAGAAATCCGACAATACTCAGTCCATACCATCTTTTATCTGACAGATCGCGAAACCGCAGATAACTCCAGAGTGACAGAAGAAAGAAGAACGACGAGAGCAGATCTTTGCGCGAGCTTACCCAGGCGACCGCTTCGACGTTGATAGGATGAACGGCGAAGAGCAGAGCCGCAATCAGCGCGACAGTTTTCGTGCGTGACAGACGAAACGCGACGGCCCCCGTGAGAATGGCGCTCCCCGCATGCAGCAGAAGATTCGTGAGGTGGTAGATGAACGGATCCAATCCCGCGATCGCATAGTTCACCTGAAAACTGATCGTCGTCAGCGGAACGTAAAGATCGGGATCGAAGGTGGTGAAGGCGGCATGGATATTCTGAATAGAGAGTCCGTACACGATGGGATTATCCGTGACGAGCAACGGATCGTCCCAGAAGACGAAATCGTTCCCGAGTGAGAACACATAGATAAGCATTGTCAGCAAAAAAATTCCCCCTGCATAGAGGAACATTTCACTTCGGGAAGGAGGAGCAGCTGATTCCATCAGATCACTACGCTACTGAAGACCGTGCCTATTGTCATCAACACCCGTTCTGATCAAAAATCATTCAGCGGCCCGCCCAGGCTGCCGGGATGGCTGGGACCTTTCAGCATCGCCGCGGTGATGGGGCAATCGCCGTTCACCAGAACGGGGAACGTCCAGCCAGTACGGCCGAGTGACTTCTGATCGTCATCAAAGATTGCCAGAAAACTGGCGTTGTTCCGGCATGCACCAGAATGGCGGTACACCGGCGGATCATTCACGACAGTTGTTTCGGTTCCGGACCCTGGCTCTGCCACTTCAGTTTCCGACGACACACTCCATTCACCGGATTCTTCCATTCGTACTTCTGAGGAGGTCTCATATGCATACGCGTATTCATATCCGGAGGAATATTCGGAGGTGGATACATATTCCGAACCGGAACTTGTCCCAGCAAAAGAATCCTGACCGGAAGACACTGCAGATGATGCGGCCTGCGTCCTCACCATCGCCATAAAATCATCATGATCGTAATCGGCATAGGGATGTTTTTCCTGTGGATAGCAGATTCCGGTTTTGGTATCAGCATCACACGGCTCGGTTGAACTGCCCGAGAAGGACTGACCGGTCGCCGACGACTGTGCAGAGGCAGTGTTTCGCGTACAACCTCGAAGAACAAATAACAGGAAGATCAAAACAGCAATCGCACCGACGGAGCCGTAGGCAATATTCTGCGTCTTCATGGAAATAGGAATATATACTAATTATTACTTACTGTCAACATGAGGCTCTTTGACGCTACAGGTTATCACTCTACAATTCCGACTGCTAATCAGGCTTTGCCTGCGGGCTACGCCGCGATTATCCGCTTACTATCTCCGATCAGCGATTTTTTTTCCCACCATTTTTTATGTCCAGTCCCACCACGTCCGTACCCAAGCTCGCCGTGAAAATCGAGCCCCTCGGCGACCGCGTCGTTGTCATGCCCGTCGAAAAGGAAACGACGACCAAATCCGGCATCGTTATTCCCGATACTGCCTCCGGCGAGAAGCCCCAGGAAGGAGTCGTCCTTGCCATGGGCAACGGCAAGATCAAGTTTGAGGGTAAAGAACTCAGCAATCCCCATGATTATCTGAAAATCGGCGACCGTGTCCTCTTTGGAAAGTACGCAGGAGATGAGGTCAAACTGAAGACCGTCGAAGGCAAACAGATCGAGGTGAAAGTTCTCCGGCTCGATTCCGTTCTCGGAAAAATTGCCGCGTGATTATTTTTTGAATGCGGCAAGAAATGCCGCGCATCATTCCTAATTCTTAATTCCTTATTCTCCCCGATATGGCAAAGCAACTTCTCTTTTCTAACGACGCCCGCGACAAGCTCCTCAAAGGTGTGGCAAAACTCGCCAACGCTGTTTCGGCAACGATGGGTCCGATGGGCCGCAACGTCTGCATCGACAAAAAATACGGCGGCCCGACTGTGACCAAGGACGGCGTGACCGTCGCGAAAGAAATCGAACTTCCGGACCCGTATGAAAATATGGGTGCTCAGCTCGTGAAAGAAGCAGCGACCAAGACGAATGATGCTGCCGGTGACGGAACCACGACAGCCACAGTCCTCGCGCATGCGATCATGCAGGAAGGTCTCAAGCATATGGGTAGCGGCAAGAATGCGATCTCCATCAAAAACGGCATCATGAAGGCGGTCGAAGCCGTGACGAAATATCTGGAATCGATCAAAAAGACGATCACCAAGAAAGAAGAGTTCGCCGCAGTCGCGACGATCTCGGCACAGGACGAAGAGATCGGCGGCATCATCGCCGAGGTGATTGATGAGGTCGGCAAGGACGGCGTCGTCACGGTTGAGGCCGGCCAGACGCTCGGACTCGAGAAAGAATTCGTGGAAGGCATGCAGTTCGACCATGGATACATTTCCCCATATTTCGTCACCGACACCGCAACGATGAAGTCGACGTACGACAAGCCGTACATCCTGATCACCGACAAGAAAAT